>NZ_SDLS01000016.1:0-217501 GCF_004522315.1 Amycolatopsis sp. CFH S0740
CAGGTCACAGCCGGTGGCAGCGTTTTCGACCAGGACAGGCTCGCCAGGGTCATCGTCGACGGCAAGGGTGTTGCCGTGCCGTTCGACGTGGTTCGCCGGCGTTGGGCGTACCCGTTTGCTCCAGGTCAATTCGTGAGAAGGCGGCACGGGTCCTTCACCGCTGCGTCCGGGGCGGTGCCGGCGGTGGCGTTTCGTCGTCTAGCTCGAGGGGCAGGGCGAGCCGGATGCGCACGACCGGTCGGGGCGAAATCGGCGGCCGCGGAAGTTGGACCAGGCTTCTTGCAGGCGATTGGCTCTACCGATCCGCCCGAGACTACAGCCGATGGCGACAGCGTCACCGTCTCAGAGGCAATAAGCGTCGAAGCTGACGCACCGCGTGTTCGGCTGAGGATTGGTGCCACCTCAGCTCGACGACTCGTCAAGATCGTTCGTACAGAGTTCGAAGCGAACGGTACTCCCGGCAGAGAAAACCGGCAGCGCACGCGCGAGTTCCAGAACGCTGATGCAACCTTGGCCGCGTGACGTGGGCTGCAACCGTGCATCGCTGCCGGCGGCCGACCCCGCCGCGACAGCTTCACCGGCTGGGAGCGAACCAGCCCTACTTCATGTTCGACGGTTTGCTTCGGCTGCCAGGAACACCTACGGTGACGATGTGCCTCGGGGCGGCATCGCTGGGCACATCGAACACCGCGAACCCATCGGCAGACTGCCCACACCATCATCGATGGGGCACACTGCTTGACGTCTCAACGCGTTTCGGTTCCGGCCATGTCGGGCGGCTCTGGTAGTACTGCGACGCCTCCGGGGTCTCGTTGAATTCCAGGATGTTGCCGAGTTTCGCCGCTAGCGCGACGCGGATCTCCTGCGGTGTGACGAAGAAGAACTCGCGGCGTAGATTGACCCGGTTCAGCCTGCGGTCGGCGAACATCTTGTGCAGTTCACTTTCGAGCGCGACCGCATCCTTCGAAAAATGCAATAGGTGAGTATCGAAGGGGAACGGCACCGAAGCGTCGCCGAGTTCCAGAATCCGGTCGCGGGGTTCGAGGCGGCGGGTCATCCCGATCTTCACGACGTTTTCGCCGAAGGCTCCGATGTTGCTGATGACATAGACATAGCCCGCTCGGATGTTGGCGATTCGGTAGTCGTTCTGCTCTATCGCGTCCTGGATGGCGGACAGGCGTTCGCGCACCTCGTCAGCTTGTTCCTGCTGGCCCTCCGCCGCTAGTTTCGCCAGTGCGTTGGTGTAATGGCCCAGCTCCTTCTCCAGCTGTTCGCGCTCGGCCTGCAACTCCGCCTCGGCACGTTTCTCTTCACGAAGCCGTTCGCGTTCCGCCCTGGCTGCTTCGCGTTCCTCTTGGACCTTGATCTGATAGTCACCGGTCATCTCGATCTCACGGAGGCGGAGCAGGTGGTATTCGGGAGAGACGCGCATTTCCATCATCTTGCCGAGTTTCGCGATCGACTCGACTGATCTGTCGAGGCGCTGCTTCGCCGACGCCACCGTGCCCGCGCGTACAGATCGGACGCAGTTGTCTGCCTCCGAGTTGTAAGCCCGCAGCATCAGCTTCGAGAAGTCGGCAGTCATCTTCCTGCCCTGCGCAAGCGAGTTGTTGTAGGCAAACCGATCGCTCGCGAGGATCGCGGTGCCGTTCTTGACGAACGCCTTCGCCGCCAGGCGGATCTCGGCCAATGCTTCCTTGTACTGCTCGGCGGTCTCCAGCGGATGGTGGTACTCGTAGATCCCGACTTGTTGGAGCAAAATCGCGTCGTCGAGTTCTACCAGTTCACGTTTCGCCTGGTCGATCTGCTTGCGGATCGCCTGCAGCTCCCGCCGGGCCGCGGCGCTGGGCTCCGCCTGCCTGTCGGCATCTCGTGCGGTGTCATCGCCTGATGCGGGTACCGTCGCAGGCGAATCACTCTCGGCCGGCGGGTCCGCAGCGTCGGGCAGCTTCCGCCCGTCGGATTCGTCGGAGACCCAGAACTGCCAGTCCGGGGGCGCCGGAGGCCATGAAGGGTGCGGCTGCCAGCCCTCCGGAGGCACCCATCCGGGATCCGGGGGCGGCCATCCCGGAGGCGCGACGAATCGAAACTTGCTCACCGAGTTGCTCCGTTGGGGCAGGAAGTCATCCGCGAACACCGTTCTTGTCATCGATCGGGGTAAGGCGATGCGGTGTCTTCGACACGATGGCTCGAAGGTGTTTCAACGTTTCGGACGGGGTGATCCGGGACAGATCGATGTCCACGAAGCCGGCGCGATCCACGGCCAGCGCGACGAGCTGGACGAATACGTCTTTGCCCACGGCGGGATCGACGTGGTTGACTCCGCCGGCCAGCGAGATGCTGTCGATCGTCCCCGCGCGGTCTGACTCCCACACCTCATGCACGGTCCGGAGCGTCATGTTGTTGATCAGGTCGGCATATCTCGTCGCGATGTCCCTTTGCGTCAGCTTGGTTTCTGTGATCTCGTCGGAACTGCGGACGTACCGGAACGATTTGGTCGACGGAATCGCCTCCGGCGGCGGGAACACGAGCGTGATGGACAGTTCCCGCAGGTCCGAGCTGTACGAGAAGTCGACATCGCTGCTGGCGGCGATCACGTCCGGATAGATCGAGTTGCCGAACACGATGCCGATGTACTCTTCGACTGCGTCGGATTCGCCTGCTGCGAGCCGCTTGATCAGATCGTCGAGTCGTGCATTCTCCGCGTCGACGATCCGTTGGCGCTCCTCGCATTCTGCGTCGTAGCGCTGCCGATCACTGGCAAGCTGGCGCAACCGTGCGTTCTCGGCGGCCTGGTGGGCCTGCACTGCGGCCAGCTGCCGGCCCGGGATCTGGGCGACCACTGCTCGCCACTCCGTGTGCGCTTGCTCGAACTCCGCCTGCGCGACGGCGACCGCCGCGGCGTGTTTCTTCCTGGCGAAGACTGCCGAGATCCCGGTGGTAGGCGCCGGGGGCCAGAAGCGAGGCTCGGGGGGAGCCGGGATCGGCGTGGGTGCGGGCAGCGCCGCCAGATGCGCTGATTCGAACTGAGGATGCTCCGCGACACGGCGAAGCTTTTCCAAGTCAACGAAATCGTCGACAGCAAGTGTCGATTCCAGCACGCTGTCGATGGCCGCGAGCTCTTCCCGCAGGTCCGCGTTCAGTGACTCGGCCTTTGACTGCTGCGCCTCGACGTGAAGCCGCTTCGCCTCACGCACGGCTTGTGTCGCCGCCTGGGCCTTCGTACGCGCCAAGCGCTCGCGCGCCGCTGCCGCGGCGGCCTGGGTGCGAAGCATTTCCCGGTGAAGACGCATCCGTTCCCGTTCGGCGGCCGCCGCTTGTCGTGCCTGCTCCTTCTGCGCCTTGGCCGCCTGATACTGCAACTCGGCGAAGAACCCCCGGCGACGACTCATCGATGTTCCTCCGGCTTCAACAATCTCAGTGCTACTTGCTATCGCAGGGGAGAACAAAACGTTTCACGCCGAGGTCAGCCCGCCAGGGGGGCCAACTCAGCCGAAAGGCTGAGGAAGGCGCTGGGGATCGGAGCGCAACGGTCCCGCGCATTGGCGCGGATGGTGCGTGCGGAGTGGCGCGACAGAGTGGGTATGACGAGCGAAACGTCGATTTGAGAGTTCTCGGCTACCGGGTGAGTGGTTAGCCGGGCGGCATCGTTCCACGCATCCGCCGTGTTCCGAGTGAACACGTGCAGTTTCGATAGTTGGAGTCAGGGGCCACGAGCGCGGGGCCGGAGACTTGAGGCCTCGTGGTAGCTGGGTCGTCGCAGTTCGGGTAGTGTGTCGACCAGGTAAGGAGTCCGGGATCGGACCTGGACCACCGCCGACTTCTACCAGCCGGGTATGGAGCGCGGGATCGTGCCCGCGCCACCACCGGATCCTGTAACTCACGTTGTCCCAGGTCTGTGTGCCCAGTGGGCGCGCAGACCGGAAGGGTTTCTTTGCGATGACCGTCTACTCTCAGCATCCGCAGCGCGGAAAGGTACAGATCCTGGCCACCTATCGCGGGTGGGGCGGGATGGTGGCCTCGACGGTGACGAGCGTCGAATCCAGCACGGCGGCGAGGCTGATTGTCGATGCCTTCAACCGGGTCTCGGCGTGTGCGACTGTGCCGGTGAGCGTGCACGACGAACGCGATCGACAGGTCAACCACTATCCGAGTAGCCACCTCGCTGCGCTGACCGATCCCGCGGCGCGTGTCAGCCTGCTCGAAGGCACGCACAGTCTGTGGTACGAGCAGGTAATGTGACAGCTCCACGAAGCGCTGACCGATTTGGACGCGGCGACCGCGGCAGTGCCGGCCCCGGTCCGTACGGCGGTCGAGGCGGAGCTGGAAACGGAGGTGCGCTGGCTGGCCGCGGCGCTCGCCGAGTACTCGGAGGGGGTCGAGATTCCCGAGGACGAAGCCCAGCGCGTCTGGGATTTCGAGAATCCGATCGTGGTGTTCGACGAGCGGACCGGTCTCGGCCGCCGTGACCGCATCATGCTGGACCACGTCGAGGCGGGAGCTGACGACCGGGAAGTTCATGAGGCCATCATCGATGAGCGGTTGCTGCTCGACGTTGCCGCGCAGACCGGCAACGTGGAGGCTCGTCTGCGGCTGGAGGACCTGTCGATCGCTGCGGAACCAGAGGACCCGGACGGGTTTTTCCTGAGCGTGGAGGCTCCTTTGCCCGGTGCCGATGGCGACCGAGCACAGTGGGGCGTGGCGATCGACCGTTGGGAGGCGGACGAACTGGATGAGGACGGCTACCCTGTCGAGTCGCACAGCGAGCCGGTCATTCGCTGTGTGCTTGCCACGCGACCGGCGATGGCTGACGTGCTCGCGCTGCTGGACCTCACCACGAGCCAGGAGAAATTGGCGGCATGGGCGCAAACCCCGGTCGGTGAAGCTTTGCGCAACACCGTATTCGTTGTGACTGAGCGTTGCACAGACGAAGGATAGCCCCGCCGCTGAGCCCCTGTACTACGGTGGGTGCGGCTCCAAACCTTGGACGCACACCTGTGACCGGACATAGTGTCCGGCGCTGGGTGTGCTGAGGGGCTTGAAGTCCGTAACGTTGGGCCTGCGGGGAAGCCACGAGCGTGGACGAGGCGTCGTGTCCAGTCGCCGGACCAGTTCCGCTCACGCAGGAAAACTCCTCGGTCGCGAACGCGTCGGCGCGCACGGAGGACCATCCCCGCTCGCGCACGGAGAACCAGGGCGAGTCTCCGCGCCGTCCGTCGTCAGATAGATGCGGTGCTCGCCGCCAGCGCCATTGAATTGCAGGCTAACGCCGTCACCGTTAGATCACTTGCAGATCATGAGTGTCCCGGGTGAAACATATTCGGCGCATGCGGCGACATACCTCTGTCAACTTCGGCTGCAGAGGGGAGAAACGGTGGATGCGGCGACCGCGGCGCTCCTGGGTGCCAGTATCGGCCTGGCTGGCGCGCTCGTTGCACCGGTCGTCACGGCGTATCAAGCGAAGCGGGCCAAGCGTGAAGATCTGATGCGCGAGGCCTACGCTCGTGGCTTCGCCTGCCTGGCGAGGATTCCCCGGTGCGATACATCGGCCGAGCATGCGCGGCTCCGGGACAAGATGCTGGAAGCTCTTGCTCATATCGATATCGTCGGCACTAAGGCGACCAGCGACCATTACAGCGCGCTTGTCGAAGGCTATGAGACGTGGAAGATCGGCGGCGGCACCAGCGAGATATTCGAAGCGAGCGCGAGGAAGTTCCAGGCATCGGCTCGGACTGATATTGCGTCGGCTGACGCGAGCAGGTCATCGGCAGCGGCTCTCGTCAGCCGTGTAGTGGTGATCGTGCTGGCGCTTGCTTTCTATTGGTGGGCGCGGTTCCCTGCGCTGCTCGAGTCGGCGGATCGGGTCCTCGGCGGGATCGAGTTCGCTGTCGCTGCCGTCGCGACGATGTTCGGTATTTTCGCTGCCGCCGCGACTACGATCCGGCTGGTCAGGGCTGCACGCTGGAGTTGAACGCGGCTATGACGATCATGTGGTCCCGCATACACGCGGAACTGGGGCTGAATCCGTGCCCGCTGACGTACTCGATGATGACACGCGCTGTCGATGAGCAGGTCGCCGAGAACGTCGATCTGGACTGGAAACAGGCGTTGCCGGCCGACGTGGAGAAGAAGCGCTGGGAGTTCGCCAAGGATGTGGCGATGCTGGCGAACACCCGAGGCGGACTGATCGTCTTCGGCGTGCGCGAAGAGGACGAGCGCGCCCAGGAGTTGGTTGGCGTGCCCACCGGAGAGCGTCATCGCCAGCGACTGCGGGCGCTGGCGCATGGTCGAGTGCGGCCGATGGTCGACGGGTTGTTGATCGAGGCGCTGGACGACGAGAGCGGCGAGCGAGGACTGATCGTGGTGTTCGTGCCGCCCAGTTCGGATGCACCGCATGTGGTTGGTGATAAGAACGAGATGGGCATTCCGTACCGCGACGGAACCGATACCCGGTGGATGACCGAGCACTTGCTGGCTCGTGCTTACCGTGATCGCTTCAATCGCCGAGGAGACGATCGTGCGGCGTTGCGCACGCTGGTTGCGGAGTTGCCGGATACCGGGAACGGTGTCTGGGCGTTCGTGTCTGCCTCTCCGACCGCGCCGGCTCCACCGCAGTTTGGCCGACCCGATCCCGGCGGGGTGATCTCGACGATGCGAGCGTTGCCGGCGCTGGCTGCCGAGGTCGCTGGAAGCTCGTACCGCGACGGCCCGTTGCTCAATCACTTGCTGGACAGCGCGATAGGCAACCCTCGTATCGGGTTGCGGCGTTGGGTTTTCCGGTCGGACTATTACTCGACAGATCCGCACGCAACAGTCGACTGGGCTGTGGTGGAGTTGCATCACGATGGGTCCGTGGCGCTCGGGGTACGAGTGGACCGGCTCGTGCCGGCAGCGGTGAGCGGGGAACCGCCTGCATCCGAGGTCGAGGTCAGTTGGGTGCCGATCAAGCTCCTCGACCAACTGGTAGTCGAAGCCGTCGCGTTGTCGGCGTTGCATGTCCGGAGCCTGGGTGGTGTTGGTGCCACGTTGATCCGAGTCGATCTGAGTCGCGACGCGCCGAAGCCCATGGTGGCCGTGGACAATATGGTGGGCGGCGGTTATGTCTCCGCCCTCTTCGGACCGGTCCCCGGTTCGCGGGCGCTGCAGCGCGCATGGGATGTCGAAACCGGGTACATGGCGGCAGACGATGTGCCGGGATTGCGGAACGCGGCTCGCCAACTCACAGACGACCTCAACCATCAGTTCGGCATCCGTGCTTCATCTGTGCCTGAATAGGAATTCGCCGGGCTTCAGCAGCAGGTTAGGCGCGGAAACTTTCCCCGATCGCTGGGCGACCAGAAATCCGGCCACTTCGCCCACTGCTTCCCACGTCGCTTCCGGTAGGTTCGGTCCTCCGGTAGAGCGCGAAACGGGGCCTTCTCGTTCCGTGAGCGGTTTCCGCAACCCCTCGGCCGCGAATGAGGCAGCCGGATCACGTTGCCACTGCCCGACTTGTCCGGCGTCGGCAGCCACGGAAAGGAGTTCGCCGCCGAGGTTCGACGATTGGTGCTTGTGCCGCTGTGCGTCCCGGTAAAGGTCGTCATGTTGGTCACCCCTCCGGGACAGGGCAACGACCTGGACAACCTGGCTCTCACGGCGCTTCCGACGGTGCAGCGTACGTTCCCCTCCTCGGCGATCATGACCTACGAGGACATAGAACGATGACACGTCTGAAGGCATTGCAGCAGTTTGGTCCGATCCGCCGGAGCGGTAAGTCGCCCCAGGTTTCGCGGGCGGTGTGGGAGCTGGGCGGCGGGCAGCGAGAACAGTGCTTTGGTGAGGTTCTTGGCGTCGGAGTTCTCGGGGATCCACCAGCAGACGGTCTTGCCGGCGGCTTGGCGCGATCGCGTTCGGCGCTCGAAGTCGGTGGAGCGAAGCTGGACTTCAAGGCAGTAGCCGGGTTCGTGGACGTAGACGTCGGCGTGGGTGGACGGGTGTTCGGGCGTGGCGGTGTAGCCGAGTTGCCGGGCGATCCGTGTCAGCCGCGTCTGCGTCCACTCGTGTTGCGGAGAAACCGGGCCGCCTCCGCGATCGTGGTCTGGCCAGTGGCCGCAGGAGCGGTCTACGGACTTGAACCGGAAGAAGCGCGGGTTGCGTCTGTTGTGCAGGTTCTCGCACGAGAGAAGTTCGACCTCGCAACCAGGTTCGAGACATGCCAACGGCGGACGCGGGGACTGCCGGACGACGGCCCAGTCCTCCGGGTCGCCGACCCATAGAGGCGACGATCGTGGCTGGTGCCGGAGCTGAGCATGTCGCTTGCGCTGCGGATGGCGGCACGGGTCCATACCTCCGTTATCCCACAATCGACGAACCCAACTGCTTTTCGTAATCGCTTGATCTCTCTGAGTAGCTTTCAGGCCCGCGGAGATACGCTGCATTGATCGCAAGGTGTCGCGCGTCGGCGCTCGAGATGCCGAGGCGGCGAAGTGTGTCTCGATTTCGGACAGTTCCTTGACACCGTGTTCTGGTTGGCTGTCCGGGTTAAGCTTGACCAGGCCTTCGTCAATGGTGAAGGGGGCGCCGATGCACCGGAATGGGCAGGCAGCCGGGCTGCGCGGCGAGCGGGAGCGGCTGCTCGACGGGGCGCTGGACGACCATGCTGACTCGTCGTTCCGTCAGGAGATCATGTCTTCCTGGCAGCGGTGCAAGCTGGTCGGGGTGCGTCCGACCAGCGAGGAGGTGCCCTATCAGGCCGAGTTCGAGCGGCCGAACCGGTTGCTGCGCGCGGCGGGGCCGGTGATCGACCGGCTTGCCGAGCAGCTGGAGGACGGGCCGGTGTCGATTCTGCTGGCGGACTCGGAAGCGCAGATCGTCGAGCGCCGCGCCGGGAGGCGGGAGCTTGCGGACGCGCTCGACAAGGCGCTGGTCTCTCCGGGTTTTCTCTACGCTGAGGAGTTCACGGGCACGAACGGGATCGGCACCGCGCTCGAGGCGGCGACGCCGTTCATGGTCTCGGGGGCCGAGCATTTCCGGGAGAATCTGCAGGAGTTCACCTGCGTCGGATCGCCGCTGAAGCATCCCATCACCGGGAAGGTCGAGGGCGTTCTGGACGTCACCTGCCGGGTAGGGGACACGCACGGGGTGATGAAGCCGCTGGTGCTCGCCGCGGTGCGGGAGATCGAGTCGAGGATGTACGCGGACGCTTCGCGCCGTGAGCAGCTGCTGCTCGAACACTTCCTGCGGGCCAATCGCCGGGCGACCTCGGCAGTGCTGTCGCTCAACGAGGACGTGGTGGTCGCGAACACGGCCGCGTCGGCTTTGGTGGATTTGTCGGATCAGGCTGTGCTGTGGGAGTGGGCGTGCCGGGTTCTCGGAGCGCGCGACGAGTACACGGGCGAGGTCCAGTTGGCCGGTGACGTGGTCGCGCTTGCGCGGGCCACTCGGGTCGGGGAGAAGGGCGCGCCGGCGGGAGTGCTGGTGGAGATCCGTCCTCAGTCGGTGGCGGACGGCCGGGCGACGACCGCCCGGCGGTCGCCGGGCCGGAAGCGGGCTCCGGTGGATGGCCAGTTGCCGGGCCGCAGCGTCGCGATGCGGCGGCTGCGCGACGACCTTGCGGCGGCAATGGGCGAAGAACGACCGCTGCTGGTGTGCGGCGAGCCCGGCTCGGGAAAGCTGCATGTCGCTCAGCATCTGCATCAACGTCGCGCGGATCGCGACCAGCTCACCGTTCTCGACGCGGTGGTCGCGCCGGACGATCCGGGCGGCTGGCTCGCCCGGGTGCGCCAGGTGCTCGCCGACGGCGGCACGCTGGTGCTCCGGCACCTCGATCGGCTCGAGCCGGGGCTGGTCGATCGGATGGCGGCGGTCGTCGACGACGCTCCGCCGGGCAGGGTGATCGCCACGGCCCGCTGCCGGGGCGGTTCGGATCCTTCCGGACGCCTGCTGGACCACTTTCCCTTCTCGCTCACGGTCCCGCCGCTGCGGTACCGGTCGGAGGACATCGCGGATCTCGCGCCGGTGCTGCTGGCCGCGCATACGGGCCAACGGCCGGTTCCGCGGCTGCTGCCGGGCACGGTCCGTGCGCTCGAGGCGCTGGATTGGCCTGGCAACGTCCGCGAACTGGAGGCGGTGCTGGCGACGGCGGTGCGCCGCTGCCTGGGGTCGGACATCAGCCAGGAGCATCTGCCTCCGGAATATCGCTCCGGCACCCGGGCTGGCGCCGCGTCTTTGGAGCGCGCCGAACGGGCCGTGGTGCTGGAGGCGCTGGTCGAGACCCGCGGGAACAAACTCGCCGCGGCCGAGCGGCTCGGGATCGCCCGGTCGACGCTGTACCGGAAGATGCGCACGCTGGGGATCGACGAGAAGCACCTGCCGGGCGCGGCGCGGCCGCGCTGACGACCAGAACGGCCCGGACGGAATGTCCGGGCCGTTCTCGTAGCGGATCAGCTGAAGTCGTATTCGCGGTATCCGGCGTCCTTCACCTCGGTCCACTTGCCGAAGTAGGCGGGAACGCCGCCGGAGTAGTTCAGCATCTGCGCGGGCTTGCCGGGGACGTTGGCGCCCCAGTACCACGACCGGGCCTTGGGGAACAGCGATCCTTCGAACAGTTCGTCCACGTGCGCGCCCCAGTCCTTTTCGGCGTCGTAGGCCGATTCGAAGCGGGTGTGCCCGTTTTCCCGGACGTGTTCGAGGAACTCGACCACGACGTCGCCCTGGTATTCGGCGGAGGTGGGGCCGTTGCAGAAGCCGGACGGGCTCTGCGGTCCGTAGAGGAACAGCAGGTTCGGGAACCCGGCGGTGGACAGGCCCATGAAGGTGTCGACCCGGTTCGCCCACTTCTCCTGCAGCCGCTCGCCGTTCGCCCCGCGGATGTCGATCGCGAGGATGCCGCCGCGGTTGTTGTCGAAGCCGGTGGCCAGTGCGATGACGTCGCACTCGATCAGCCCGTTCTTCGTCACCACGCCCGTCGGAGTGACTTCGAGGACGGGTTCGGCGTTCTGGTCGACCAGCCGGACGTTGTCCTGGTTGAACACGTCGAAGTAGTTCTGTTCCAGGGCGGGGCGTTTGACGCCGAACGGGTGCGGCGGCTCGGCCGGGGCGAGGAGTTCGGCGGTGGCCGGGTCGTGCACGCGGCCGTGGACCTTTTCCCGCCAGAAGTCGTAGAAGGTCCGATTCGCCTCTTCGTCGGCGAGCAGGTCCTGGTACATGCCCAGCCACAGCGGGAAGCCGCCGTCGGCCCAGAACTTCTCGTAGGTGGCGCGGCGTTCGCCGGGGGAGACCTCGGAGGCGTTCGCGGGCATGAAGTCGAAGTCGAATCCGGCGAAGGCCTCGTACCGGGTCGTGAATCGTTCCGGGAGATCAGTGCGGATCTCGTCGTTGTCGGTGCGGTCGAGCTGGCGTTGCCGCATGGGCAGCGCGAGGTTCGGGGTGCGCTGGAAGACCGTGACCTCCGCGGCGTCGCGGGCGGCTTCCTGGACGACCTGGACGCCGCTGGCTCCGGTGCCGATGACCACGACCCGTTTGCCTGTCATGTCGAGACCCTCCTGCGGCCAGCGCGCAGTGTGGTGGCATTCACCGGCGAAGGTGTCCAGGCCGGGGATGTTCGGGTAGAGGGGTTTCGCGCCGAAGCCGGTGGCGATGATGACGTTGCGTGCCTTCTGCTGCTTGCCGTCGGAGGAGTGCACCGTCCATTCGCGACGGTCCTCGTCCCATTCGGCGCGGTCGGCGAAGGTGTTGAATTCGATGTCGCGGGTGAGGTTGAGCTTGCGGTTGATGTGGTCGAAGTAGTCGCGGACGCCGGCGTAGTCCGGGTACCGTTCGGTGAAGTCGTAGTCCTTCCAGAGTCCCTTGTGGGAGAACTGGTAGATGTGGCCGACGGTGTCGGTGCGGGCGCCGGGGTAGCAGTTCCACCACCAGATGCCGCCGAGGCCGCCGGCGGCGTCCCAGACCTTGACGGTGAAACCGAGGTCTCGCAGCCGGTCGAGCTGGTAGAGGCCGGAGAATCCGCCTCCCACGACCAATACGTCGAGTAGATCGGTCCGGGCGGGCGACTTCGCTGTCGTCATTGCACTCTCCTTTGTGGATCGAGACTGTTCAGTGCGGTTGGGTCCACTCGTCGTAGAACGGCGGAAGATCTGTCGAGGCGCGGGTTGTGAAGGCCGGCGGGCGTTTCTCGCGGAACGCGGCGACGCCTTCGGCTCCGTCGGCGATGCTCGTGTAGAACATCGCCAGCGAGTCGATCCGGTGGGCGTCCGCTGGGTTGGGCATGGCCGAGTTGCGGTACATCATCTGGCGCGTCAGGGCAGTGCCGACGGCTGAGCGGTCGCGGGTCCAGCGGTCGGCGAGTGCGCGCGCCGCGGGGATCAGGTCGCCGGGTTCGTGCACGGAGCGGGCGAGCCCGTGCCCGACGGTCTGGTCCGCGGTCAGGATTTCCGCCGAGTAGACGAGATCCAGCGCGGCGGGCATGCCGACGATCCGCGGGAGGAACCACGTCGAGGCCGCTTCAGGCGTGATGCCCAGCCGGCCGAACACCAGGCCGAAACGGGCGTCGGCGGACACCAGCCGGGCATCCATCGCGAGCGTCATCGTCGCTCCGATCCCCACCGCCGCACCGTTGATCGCGGCGATGACCGGTTTGCGGCACGCGTGCACGGCGAGCGTGACCCGGCCGCCGGTGTCGCGGACCCGGCGCAGCGCGGGATCGGACAGGTCGGCGAGGTCGGAGATCGTCGGGCTCCGGGTTTCGTCGAGGCCGAAGACATTGCCCGGGCTGGTGAGGTCCATCCCGGCGCAGAACGCGCGTCCGGCCCCGGTGACGATGACCGCCCGCACGTCGTCGCGGTCGTTGATTTCGGTGAAGGTGGCTTCGAGTTCGTCGGCCATCTCCACGGTGAAGGCGTTGAGCTGATCGGGCCGGTCCAGGGTGACGGTGAGGATGCCGTCGTCGACGTCGTGTCGCACAGTGTGCGGTTGCACTGGTTCTCCTTGGGTCAGGTGAGGGTCGAGGGCAACCGGTCGCGCATGATTTCCTCGGCGCGGGCGACGATGCCGGCGACGATGTCGGAGCAGCTCGCGACGGAGTCGATCAGTCCCTGGGACTGGCCTGCCCACCACATGCCGTCGTCCATCCGGCCGTCTCGCAGCACGCGGCTGCGCCCTCGGGCTCCGGAAGCGAGCTCGGCGACGTCGTCGAAGGTCGCTCCGGGCCGGCGCGACCGGGTGGCGATTTCTTCGGAGATCGCGTTGCGCGCGACCCGTGCGGTGTTGTTGAACTCGCGGAACACCAGCTGGGTCGAGCGTTCGTCGTTGGCGACGATCTGCCGTTTCACGTTGTCGTGCACCGGTGCTTCGGCGCTGGCGACGAACCGGGTGCCCATGTTGACGGCGCTGGCGCCCAGTGCCAGGGCGGCGACGAGGCCCGCGCCGTCGGCGAAGCCGCCGCTGGCGATCAACGGGACGCCGATTTTGCGTGCCGCTGCGGGGATGAGCACCAGCCCGGGGACGTCGTCGTTGCCAGGGTGTCCCGCGCATTCGAATCCGTCGATGCTGACGGCGTCCACGCCGAGTGTCTCCGCCTTGAGCGCGTGGCGCACGGTCACCGCCTTGTGGATGACCTTGACCCCGGCCGCCTTGAACGCCGCGAGGTGTTCGACGGGGTTGCTTCCGGCTGTCTCGACGATCCCGATGCCGCTGTCGATGATCGCGTCGCGGTACTCGTCGTAGGCGATCGGCGTCAGGGTGGGCAGGATGGTGAGGTTGACGCCGAACGGCCGGTCGGTCAGGTCCCGGCAACGCTGGATTTCCTTGACGAGCGCTTCCGGCGTGGGTTGCGTCAGCGCGGTCAGGAAGCCGAGCGCTCCGGCGTTCGCCACCGCGGAAATCAAGTCCGCGGTGCCGACCGCCGTCATTCCGCCGCACACGATCGGGTGCTCGATGCCGAAGGTCTCGGTGAATCGCGTCGTGATCATTCACGGCATCCCGGCGTGCGGAACGTCCACCCGGACCGCGTGGACTTGTCCTTCGCGTGCGGCGGACCGGGCCGCTTCGTCGAAGTCGGGTGCGACGCAGAGGAACAGCGTCTTTCCGTCGTCGCCGCCGAGCCCGACCGCGAACACGCCGTTGGGCGCGGTGCTGACCTCGTCGAGGATCTCGCCGCCTTCGGCGATGCGCACGGCCCGCTGGTGCGCGCAGTCGGCGACCCAGATCGCTCCCTCGGCGTCCATGGTCAGTCCGTCGGGAACGATCGTGGCTCCCTCGATCCGCTTTTCCCACTTGGGCTCTTCGCCCGGGTCGCCGTAGGCGGCGAAGTCGCGGCGCGGGCCGAGGGTGCCGTCGGCGCGGATGTCGAACGCGGACACCCGGTTGCCGAAGAGTTCGTTCACGATCAGCGTTGTGCCGTCCGGCGAAATGACCATGCCGTTCGGAAAGGACAGTCCTTCGGCGACCGTCCGCGAGGTGCCGTCGGTGTCGACGAGGATCACGGAGGCGAATTCGTGGTCGGCTCCGCCCATCAGGTCGAAGCCGAAATGCCCGACGTAGGCTTGTCCGTTCTTCGCGACCACCATGTCGTTCGCGTGGCCGGTGCAGTGCGCCGAGATGTCGGCGTGCTCGACCAATGTGCCGTCGGGCTCCTGTCGCAGGACTTTGCGGTCCTTCATGGACACGACCAGCATCCGGCCGTCGGGCAGCCAGCCCAGCCCTGAGGGCTGCTGGTCCACGACCGCGACCTGGTCGATGCTGCCGTCGGGGTTCACGGCGTTGACCGTGTACGTGTAAAAGTCGACGAAATAGAGCCTGCCTTCGTGCCAGCGCGGCCCCTCGGTGTAGGTGAAGCCCTTGGCTATCACCGTCGTATCCCGTTGTGCCATCGGCGATCGCTCCTTCGGTGCGGTCCGGAAGTGACTGCCGACACTGTCGGCTGCGATCGGGGCCGGGAACTGTCCTGTTTCGCTACATCCGCGGGAATCGGTTGCACCGTCGCGAAATGGGACAGTTCCCGCCGCCGCGAGCGACGATTCTGATGGCCCGACAACGGAAGGAGCGCGGGTGTTCGGAACGATGATGGACCGCCCTTTGCTCGTCAGCTCGCTGCTGCACCGGGCGGAACGGGTCTTCGGGGATCGCGTGAACGTCAGCTGTGAAAGCGGGGCGGTCCGCCGCGAGTTCACCTACCGCGACCTCGGGTCGTCGGCCCGCCGGCTCGCGGCCGCGCTGCGGAGCCTCGGCGTGCGGGAGGGGAGCCGGGTCGGTTCCCTCGCCTGGAACAGCGACCGGCATTTGGCCGCGTATTTCGCGGTGCCGGGCATCGGCGCCGCGTTGCACACGATCAACCAGCGGATGCCGGCCGAGCACATCGTCTACTCGGTCAACACCGCCGAAGACGAAGCCCTGCTTGTCGAGGCGGACCTGCTGCCGCTCGCGCGGGACATCCTGCCCGCGATGCCGACCGTGCGGCACGTCGTCGTGCTCGGGGAGGCCGACGCCGACCTCCCCGGGGTGCGGACCTGGTCCTTCGACACGCTGGTCGCGGAAGCCGCTGAGCTGAACGAGTTCCCGGAGTTCGACGAACGCACCGCGGCGTCGATCTGCTTCACCTCGGGCACCACCGGCAAGCCGAAGGGCGTCGTCTACACCCACCGCAGCACCGTCCTGCACGCGCTCGCGATCTCGACTGTCGGCGGCGTCGAGGTCTCCGGGGACCGGGCGTATCTGCTCGCGTGCCAGATGTCGCATGTGAACAGCTGGGGCGTGCCCCACGCCGGCCCGTTGCAGGGCGCGCGCCTCGTCCTTCCCGGTCCGCATCCGACCCCGGCCGAATTCCTCCGGCTCATCTCCAGCCAGGCACCGGATGTTCTCGTGGGCGCGCCCGCGGTCGCGGCGCTGATCCGGGACGAGTACCGCGCGCGGCCGCAGGCCTACGACCTGTCGTCGCTGAAGACGTTGTGGATGGGCGGGCAGACCCCGCCCGCAGCCCTGGCTGCCTGGTGGGCGGAACACGGCGTCGCGACCGGAAACGGGTGGGGGATGACCGAAACCTCGCCGATGGGCACCTACTGCGCCGGTCCCGGGCATCAAGGCCCGCCGTTGCCGCTGTTCGAGATCCGGGTGGTCGACGACCAGGGGCGGGAACTGCCGTGGGACGGCCGGTCCGCCGGCGAACTCGAAGCCCGTGCACCGTGGGTGACCGGCAGCTATCTCGGAGCCACCGGTCCGTCGGAATCTTTCCGCGACGGCTGGCTGCGCACCGGCGACGCCGCGGTCATCGCGCCGGACGGCGCGTTGCGGATCAAGGACCGGTTCAAGGACCTGATCAAGAGCGGCGGCGAGTGGATCTCCTCTGTCGAACTCGAGAACCACCTCATGCTGCATCCGGCTGTCCGCGAGGCTGCAGTGATCGGAATCCCGCACGAGAAATGGCAGGAGCGGCCGGTCGCGTGGATCGTGGCCTCCGCAGAAGTCGCCGACGACGTCCTGCGCGAGTACGTGACGGCGAAATTCCCTCGGTACTGGGCACCGGACGCATTTGTGCGCGTCGAGGCGATCCCGAAGACCTCGGTCGGGAAACTCGACAAGGCGGGCATGCGCGAGCGGCAGATCGCTGCACCGCGCTGATATCTCGAAAGGTTCCGATGAAACGCAGTCTCTACAACGAGGACCACGAGGCCTTCCGCGAGTCGATCCGGGGGTTCCTCGCCAAGCACGCCGCACCGCACCTCGACGCGTGGATCGCCGAGCGGGCGGTGCCGCGCGGCTTCTGGCGGGCCTGCGGAGAACAAGGCCTGCTCGGCCTGGAGATCCCCGAGGCGCACGGCGGGATGGCGGCGGGGGACTACCGGTTCAACGCGGTGCTGTTCGAAGAACTCGCCCGGATCAGCATGGCCCTCGGGTCGATGGTCGGCATCCACGCCGACGTCGTGACGCCCTACCTGGTGCGCTTGACCACCGAGGAGCAGCGACGGCGCTGGCTGCCCGGCGTCGCGAGCGGCGACCTGCTCGCGGCCATCGCCATGACCGAGCCCTCGACCGGTTCCGACCTCGCCGCGATCCGGACCCGAGCGGTCCCCGACGGCGACGACTGGGTGCTGAGCGGCGCGAAAACCTTCATCACCAACGGATACTCGGCCGATCTGGTGGTCGTCGCGGCGAGCACGGACCCGGAACGGCGGGCCAAAGGCATCACGCTGTTCGTCGTGGAGGCAGGCATGGCGGGCTTCTCGCGCGGACGGAAACTGGACAAGGCAGGGCAGCCGGAAGCCGACACCGCGGAACTGGCCTTCGACGAGGTGCGGGTTCCGGGCGCGAACGTGCTTGGCACGGTCGGCCAAGGGTTCTTCCACCTCATGGACTTCCTGCCGCAGGAGCGGCTCGGCTGCGCGGTCACGAACCTCGCGCACGCTGCGGCGGTGCTGGAGGAGGAGACGATTCCGTACTGCCGGGAGCGCATGGCGTTCGGTCGGGCGATCGGCTCGTTCCAGCACAACAAATTCCTGCTCGCGGACTTGGCGACCCGGGTGGAGGTGACCCGCGCCTACCTGGACGAATGTGTTCGCGCGCACTGCGCCGGTGAACTCACGCCGACCGAAGCGGCCAAGGCGAAATGGTGGAGTTCTCAGGTGCAGAACGACATTCTCGACCACTGCGTGCAGCTGCACGGCGGATACGGCTACATGGACGAGTACCGGGTTTCCCGCGCCTGGCGCGACGCCCGGGTCACGAAGATCTGGGCGGGCAGCAACGAAATCATGAAGGAACTCGTGGGGCGCGAACTGGGGTTCTGAGTCCGGTTGCGGCGGACGGGCCCGCCATGCCGGGCACAATCAGTCCACAGTGGGCAGAAGGTCTTCGGCTGTGCGCAAGACTGTCCGCAATGCCGGCGAGCGGTCGTCGCTGCGCCAGATCAGGTAGACGATCAGCGGCGGAGCCGGTTCGGCGAGTTCGCGGACGCGGACTCCGTCGAGGGGCAGGTGGGTGAGCGCGCCGGCCATGGTGAAGTGCAGGCCGACGCCGGCGGAGACGAGGGTGATGCTCGTCCACGTGTCGGGGGAGGTCTGCACGAACCGGACGGCGAATCCGGCGGCCTGGCAGCGTTCGACGAGGATGTCGCGGATCGCGGAGCCGAACGACTCGGGGAAGGCGATGAAGGGTTCGCCCCGGAAGTCGGCGAAGCGGATCCGTTCCGCGTCGGCGAGCGGGTGGCCCGCCGGGATCGCGACGACGCACCGGTCGCGGGAAACGGCGCGGCTCGACACGCCTGCGGGCGGGCGGGGGAATCGGGCCAGCGCGAGATCGGTCTGGTTGTGCAGCAGGTCGGAGACGGCCACTTCGCCGTAGCGGCCCGGCTGGAGCTCAAGGTCGATTCCCGGGTGCTGTTCCCGGACGGTGCGGGCGAGTTCGCCGACGGCCTGCTGTGCGGACGGACCGGCGAACACCATCCGGACGCGGCCGATCTGGCCCCGGTCCGCGGCCACGACCGATGCGCGGGCCTCCGCCTCCAGTTCCAGCATCGCGCGTGCCCGCTCCACCAGGGCGGCACCGGCCGGGGTGATCTCCACGCGGCGAGTGGATCGTTCGAACAGCCGGACCCCGAGGTCGGCCTCGAGCGCCCGGACGATCCGGGTCAGGTGCGGCTGCGCGAGGTGGAGGCTCTGCGCGGCGCGGCCGAAGTGCAGGTGCTCCGCGACCGCCGTGAACGCCCGCAGCTGCTGCAGGTCCATCGCGCCTCCCATTGATGCCGATCCGGCAACAGTAACACCGATTTGCGTATTGGACTTGCATCACTCGGAGCCGCATCATCGAAGCAGGGCACAGTTCGCCGGGACCCGGCGCGACAGCCGAGAAAGTGCATCAGACGCGACCTGGACGACTTCTCTTTCCCTTGCTCACGGCGGCGATAAGCTGCCATCAATTGCGAAGGCTCAACGATGAGCGCAAACCCCGCAAGAATTTCCTCGTCTCCCTATCGCTGGTTTATTCTGTTCGCCTGCTGGTTTTCCTTCACGCTGACTTCCGTCGACCGTTCGACGTGGGGGCCGGCCTCGGTATTCGTCGGCGAAAGCCTCGCGGTTCCGCTTGCCGGGCTCGGTGTGTTCGCGACCGCCTACTACGTCGGATACGTGGTTTCCAACGCGCTCGGCGGCATCGGCACCGACCGCTTCGGCGGCCGGGTCATGCTGACGATCGCGCTGCTGGGCGCCGGTGCGTTCATGACCGTGTTCGGCTCCACGGCCTCGGCCGGCGTGGGCATAGCGGTCCAGGCCGTCATCGGGTTGTTCGCGGGCGCCGAGTACTCCGCCGGGATCAGGCTGATCACGAGCTGGTTCCCGCCCGAGCGCCTCGGCTTGCCGATGGGCGTGTACACGACGGCAACGTCGCTCGGGACGGCGGTCGCCAACACAGTCGTGCCGGCGTTGATCGCCTGGCACGGCTGGCAGACCTCCTATCACTTCTTCGGGGCCGTGTCGATGGTCACCGCGGTCGTGCTGTTCTTCCTGCTGCGCAAGGGAAAGGAAGCTCGCGCTGCCGCCGGCCGGACGGGGCCGGGGGTCGGGCGCAGCGCGCTGAGGCTGTTCGGCAACCGCAACTTCCTGCTGGTCTGCGTGATCGGGTTCGCCGGACTCTGGGGCCTGTACGGGTTCGTCACGTGGGCGAACGCCCTCATGATCCGGGGCTACCACGTAAGCCCGGAGCTCGCGGGCGCGGTCGTCGCGATCTTCGCGATCACGGCGGTGGTGGTCAAACCCGTGATCGGGTTCGTCGCGGACAAGGTGTTCCGCGGCGCGCGCAAGGTTCCGGTGATCGTTTTGCTGGGCGCGTTCGCGGCGGCGCTGACGGTGTTCGCGAACCTGGGCAGCGCGACGGGGTTCTTGTGGTTCGCTCCGGTGCTCGGAGCGGTCGCCTACGGCTGGACACCGCTGCTCGTCGCGCTGCTTCCGGGACTCGTTCCCCGTGCGGTGATCGGGTTCGCGTCCGGCCTGGCCAACGCGGTCTGGCAACTCGGCGCGGTGCTGGTCCCGGTCGTGGTCGGGGCGGTCTTCGCCGGCACGCGCTCGTTCGAGGCCGCGCTTTTCACGCTGGCGCTCGGTCCGCTGCTCGGGTTGCTGGCAATGATCTTCATGAAACTTCCCCGGGCCGGGTCCCGGGCCTCGGAACTCGATCCGGCTGATGCCGGAAACACGAAGGAAAAGGGAGAACCATGGCAGTCCGCTACGCAGTGAACGGCGCCGTCGCCGAGATCACCATCGACCGGCCGGAATCGCTGAACGCGATCGATTCGAAGACCTACCGGGAACTCGACGACGCGTTGCTCGAAATGGAGAAGGACCGCGAGGTCCGCGTCGCCATCTTGACCGGCGAGGGCGACCGCGCGTTCTGCGCGGGCGCGGACCTGAAGGAAATGGACCGGCGGTCGGCTCCGCTGGAGGGCGAATGGCGGCCGTGGGTGCCCAACCGAGCCCAGCTCGGCCGGATGGGCACCTCCGACCTCGGGCTCGGCACCTCCAAGCCGGTCATCGCCGCGATCAACGGCTATGCCCTCGCGGGCGGTCTCGAGATCGCCTTGCACTGCGACATCAGGCTCGCCGCGGAGCACGCGGAGTTCGGATTCCCCGAGGTGAAGTGGAATCTGCTCCCCGGTTACGAGGCGTACCGCCTGCCCCGGGTCATCGGCTTGTCGCACGCCATGGAGCTTCTGCTGACCGGCCGGTTCTTCGACGCGCGGGAGGCGCTGCGGCTGGGTCTCGTGAGCCGGGTCGTCCCCGGGGAGGAACTGCTCGCCGCGGCACGGTCCGTCGCGGCGGAGATCTGCCGGAACGGGGACCTCGCGGTGCGGATGACCAAAGAGATGGTCCAGCGCGGCCTCGATTCTTCCCAGGACGACCATTTCCGATACCTGCAGCTGCACTACGACATCCTCGACAGCACCGCGGAGCAGCGGGAAGGGATCCGGGCGTTCACCGAACGGCGGACGCCGGGCTACGCGCGGGTGACCGAGTGAGGCCGGCCCGCCCGGCGCGGGACGCAGGCCCGCTCGCCGGGATCCGGGTGCTCGACCTGACCCGCGTGCTGTCCGGGCCGTACGCGACGATGGCGCTGGGAGACCTCGGTGCGGACGTCGTCAAGGTGGAAAAACCGGGCAGCGGCGACGACGCTCGCGAGATCACCCCCAAGGTGAACGGTCTGAGCCACTACTTCGCGAGCCTCAACCGGAACAAGCGCAGCGTCGAACTCGACCTGTCGTCGGCGGAAGGCCGGGAGCTGTTCTTCGCGCTCTGCGCGGAAGCCGACGTGGTGGTCCAGAATTTCCGGCACGGGCAGGCCGCGGCGTGGGGGATCGGCTACGAGGACGTCCGCGGCCGCAACCCGCGAGCGGTCTACTGCTCGATCTCCGGGTTTGGGGAAACCGGCGAACTCGCCGGAAAGCCGTCCTTCGACGTCGTCGGGCAGGCCATGAGCGGGGCGATGAGCCTGAACGGCGAGCCGGACGGACCGCCGCTGAAGTTCGGGATTCCCCTCGGCGACCTCGCCGTCGGCTCGGACGCTGTCCGCGGGATCCTGGCCGCGCTGGTTCGCCGGTCCGTCACCGGCGAGGGCGCGCACGTCGAGGTGAACCTCTTCGCTTCCCTGCTGGCCCTGACGACCTACCACGCGTCGAACTACCTCTGCACCGGGCGTGTCCCGATGCGGCTCGGCAACAGCCACCACGCGGCCCCATTCGGCGTTTTCGCCGTCGAGGACGGACATGTGGCGATCGCCGCGTGGAACGACAAGTTCTGGCGCAAGCTCTGCACGGCGTTGGACTTGCCCGGCCTAGCCGACGACGACCGGTTCAAGCGGTACTCCGATCGCCAGGTCCACCGCGCCGAATGCGACGCGGCCGTCGCCGAGGTCGCGGCCCGCCACACCCGGGCCGCGCTCATCCGGCGGCTCGAAGCGCACGACGTGCCGTGCGGGCCAGTGCTCGACGTCGCCGAGGCGGTCGAGCTGGCCCGGAGCATTTCGCCGGGGCTGATCGCCGGCGTGGACTCGCCGCACGCCGGGCATCTGGAGATGGTGGGCAGCCCCGTCGTGTTTGACGGCCGGGCCGCCGCGGTCGCGGTGCCGCCTCCTGCCCTCGGGCAGCACAACGAAGAAATCCTCGGCCGGGTCGCCGCGTCGGCGCCCCGGGCGAATGCCGAAGGGAAAATCGCATGATCGTGGCACAGCCGAAAGACGACTCCGAACGCGCGCTCATGCGGGACAGCGACTTCGCGAGCGCGTTCTGGTCGCGGCTCTGGATCGGAGTGCAGCTCACCATTCTGCGGGAGCGCGGCGAGGGAGATCTGGTCGAAGCGACCTTCCAGCGGCTCCGCCGGCACCAGCGCAGCCACTTCCTCCCCGGCCTGGACAAGCTCGGCATCGACCGGACGCTGCCGGCCGCGGTTGTCGCGGCGCGCTACCACTACCTGTCCAACATGCTGGGCGGGATGGCGATGGAGTACGTCGAGGAGAGCCCGCGAAAGGTGTGGATCCGGTACCTGCCGCCCGCCTATACCTGGCCGGGAAACGCTTTGTTCGCCGTGCCGCCCTCGGTGCAGCGGACGATGTTCAAAGCCTGGCACCCGTTCAACGGGGAATCGCTCGGGAATCCGCGCCTCGGATTCGTCGTCACGAAGCTTTATCAGGAGGGCGGCCCGTGCGACGAGGGCTACTTCCAGGAGTACGACCACGATCTGGCTCCGGAGGAACGCATCCAGTTCCGTCCGGTGCTGTCCTCGCCGGAATTCGATCCCGGCAAGGCACCGGCCCTCGATCCGTCCCGGTGGCCGCTGCCGCGGATCGCCAAGGCCAAACGCAAGTGGTCGCGCGAGATGTTCGAGGACGTCATCCGGTGCACGCTCGAGATGTACAACGTCGACCGCACGGCCGCGCTGCTCGCGCACACCTGCCGGCTGTTCGCGATCCAGTACTTCGGCGAAATTCGGGATCACGTCGGAGTAACCGGCGCAGAGGCGGCCGATTTCGCGAAGATCTTTGCCCGGCTCGGGGAACTCACAGGGGAGAAGATCTCCGTTAGCAAGGAGAGCCCCGGCCTGGTACGGGTCCAGCGGACGACGGGTCTCTTCGGCGCCGCAGTCCCGGCTGCGGTGTACGAAGCGCTTTTCGAATTCGTCAAGACATCCGCGCGGATTCATAACGCGCGGATGACGGTCGGACTCGCGTCGGTGATGTGCACTGGCGGCGAGCATCGCGAGGAATGGCTGATCGAGGACGCGCCCGGCGAGGAGCGTTAGCAGGTCGGGTGGTGAGTCCGCCGCGGGAACCTCTCGGCTCGCGCGGCGGACTGCCGACAAGTGTCCACTGTGGTGAGCGGACTTGTCGGAATCCCGGGCTGCTACTGGGAGAAGCTCGGAGTGCGCTTTTCGAGGAAGGCGTTCACGCCTTCGATTCCTTCCGCGGTAGCGACGATCTTGGTGATCGTGGCGGCTTCGTCGTCGAGCTGGGTCGCCAGATCCCGCTGCGCTGCCGCGGCGACAAGGCGTTTGGTTTCCGCGTAGGCCCGCGCGGGGCCGGCGAGCAGCCCCGCGACCACCTCGTCGGTGACGCGGTCCAGTTCGGCTGCCGGGACGGCGCGGCTGACCAGACCGTGTTGTGCGGCCTCGGCCCCGGTCAAAGCTCGGTTCGTCAGTGCGAGGTCCAGCGCACGCGCCGGTCCCAAGCGCCGCGCCAGCAGCCAGGTCGAACCGCAATCGGGGCTGAGCCCCGCCGCGGTGTAGGCGACCTGCAGCTTGGCTTCGGCGGCCATCAGCACGATGTCCGCCGCCAGCGCGACCCCGATCCCGCCGCCGGCCACGGTGGCGTGGATGGCGCTGACCACGGGAACGGGTGTGTTCGCGAGCGTGAGAATCGCCTGGTGGAGGTCCTGCGCGAGAGCGCCCACCTCCTGTCCGCGGTCAGCGGCGGCCGCGAATTCGCGGAGGTCTCCTCCTCCGGAGAAGGTGCGGCCCTTGGCGCGCAGGAGGACCACCCTGACCGTCCCGTCGTGTGCGCCGGCGGCGACCCGGTCCGCGGCTTCCCGCAGTGCGCGGCCGGTCGCCATGTCCAAGGCGTTGGCCGGTGGCCGGTTCAGGGTGATCCGGGCGAGCCCGTCCGCGAGGTCCCATTCGACGCGGTCTTCCAGCACTTCAGGCATAATTTCCGGCCCTCTCCAAGATCGAGTTGCGTACTACCGTTTGGACGGTATGCCGACCGATACTACTAAAACCCGACCGATGAGTTGATTATCAGTCTCGTAGTTCGTACTGTTGTCCCATCAGTCCAGAAGAGCCGTCGAGGCTCGTCGAGGCACACAGGAGGCGCTCATGGCGGAGCGCGGGCAGGGAGATCCCCTTGGCGGGGCGGTCGACCGGCGCGTCCGGGCGGACCGGATGCCGGGCGACCCCGCTGAATTGCGCGGGCTCGGGTGGTGGCGCGACCGCACAGTGGTCGACGACTTCCTGGAGCATTCCGCGCGGCAGCCCGGCAAGACGGCGGTCGTGTCGCGCCGCGGCGACCGGAACGCGGAGTCGTTCACCTACCGGGAGTTCGCCGGGATCGTGGACCGGTTCGCGTCGGTGTTGCTGGAACTCGGCGTGCGGCCCGGGGAAGCGGTGTCGTTCCAGCTGCCGAACTGGTGGCAGTTCGCCGCGGTGCACCTGGCGTGCGGACGGATCGGGGCGGTGAGCAATCCGGTCCTGCCCATCCTGCGCAGCCGGGAAGTCGCGTTCATCTGCGACCGGCTCCGCTCCCGGGTCCTGATCACGCCCGGGACGTTCCGCGGTCACGACTACGCCGCGATGGCGGCCGGGATAGCGGCAAGTGTCGGCACTCTCGAACACGTGCTGGTGGCGGGTGAAGCGCCGGAAGGATTGCCGGGAACCAGACGCCTCGAGGAGTTGGCTGCCGCGGTCGCTGTCGCGCCGAACCTCGATGCGTTGCGGCCGTCGCCGGACGACCCGGCCCAGGTCGGTTTCACCTCCGGAACGACCGGCGAGCCGAAAGGCGTGGTGCACACCTGGAACACGGTGTACGCCGGGATGCGTCCGTCGTACGAGGCCGCGCGCCTCACCCCGGACGACGTGCTGCTGGCCTTCTCGCCGCTGGGGCACACGGTCGGCTTCTACTACGGCGTGACGATGCCGTTCCTCTACGGGATGACGGTGGTGTACCAGGACACCTGGGATCCGGCCGCGGCACTGGAGCTGATCGCGGAGCACGGGGTCACTTGGACGATGGCCGCGCCGACGTTCCTCGCCGACCTCTGCGCCGCCGGCTCCGCCCGGCCGGTGCGGAGCCTGAGCCGGATCAGCTGCGCGGGCGCACCGATCCCGCCGGATCTCGTCGGCCGGGTGCGGGAACGGCTCGGCGCACGGCTGCTGGCGGTGTGGGGCATGACCGAGGTCGGCGCGCTGAGCACGACCCGGCTGGACGACGATCCGCTGCGCGCCGCCGAAAGCGACGGCGGCCCGATGCCGTGGAACGAGCTGAAGATCGCGGACAAGACCGGCCGGGAACTGCCGCACGGACAGGAAGGCCGTCTTCTCGCGCGCGGTGCGTCGTTGCTGGTCGGCTATCACGGGCGGCGCGACCTGCTGGACGCCGCGATCGACGCCGACGGCTGGTTCGACACCGGCGACCTGGCCCGGATGGACGACGACGGCTACATCCGGATCTGCGGGCGTACCAAGGACATCGTGGTGCGCGGCGGCGAGAACGTTCCGGTCGTCGAGGTCGAAGGGGAGCTCGTCCGGCATCCCGCCATCCGCGACGTCGCCGTGGTCGGCGCGCCGGACCCGAGGCTGGGAGAGCGCGCCGTCGCCGTCGTCGTACCGGCAGATCCGCGGCAACCGCCTGATCTGCGAGACCTGCAAGCACATCTGCGTGCCGCCGGCATGGCCACCCAGTTCTGGCCGGAGCACCTCGTGCTCGCCGACTCCTTGCCGCGCACGGCGACCGGCAAGGTGCAGAAGTTCCTCCTCCGTGCCGACGTCGCCGGGGTTTTCGCCGGCGACACCCCGAAAACCACGATCCTGGAGCCGAAGTGACGAACGCCCCCGCCACCGCACATCCGCATCTGCTCGCCCCGCTGCGCGTCGGCGGCACCACCCTCGCCAACCGGATGGTCATGGGTGCCATGCACACCCGGCTGGAAACCCTCGACCGGCCGGTGGAACGGCTCTCCGCCTTCTACGCGGCGCGCGCCCGAGGCGGCGTCGGCCTGATCCTGACCGGCGGGTACGCGCCGCATCCGGACGGGCGAATGGATCCCGAATCCGGCGTCATCGACGACGATCACGAACTCGATTCGCACCGCGCGGTCTGCGAAGCGGTACACGCGGAGGGCAGCGCGATCGTGCTGCAGCTGCTGCACGCGGGCCGGTACGCGAAGGTGCCCGGGTGCGTCGGCCCGTCTTCCGCCCGGGCGCGCATCAACGCGCATGCGCCGCGGGCACTCGACGCGGCCGAGGTCTGGGACGTCGTCGGGCAGTTCGTCCGGTCCGCGGAGCTGGCCAGCGACGCCGGATACGACGGCGTCGAGATCATGGGGTCGGAAGGCTATCTGCTCAACGAGTTCACCTCGCCGCGCACCAACGACCGCTGGGACGAGTTCGGCGGCGACCTGGACGGGCGGCTGCGGCTGCCGGTCGAGATCGTCCGCCGGACCCGCGAGCGGCTGGGGCCGGATTTCCTGCTGGTGTACCGGATTTCCGCGGTCGACCTGGTCGAGGACGGACTGACCGGCGACGAGATCGCCGAACTCGCCCGGCGCGTCGAAGCGGCCGGCGCGGACGTGCTCAACACCGGGGTCGGCTGGCACGAGTCGGCGGTGCCGACCATCGCGGCCAGCGTCCCCCGCGCGGCCTGGACGTTCGCGGTGCGGCGGGTGAAGGACGCGGTGGGCATCCCGGTCATCGCGTCGAACCGGATCAACGACCCGGACGTGGCGGAGGCGCTGCTCGCCGACGGGTCCGCGGACCTGGTGTCGATGGCGCGGCCGTTGCTCGCCGACCCGGACTTCGCGGTCAAAGTCCGCACCGGGCGCACCGACGAGATCAACACCTGCATCGCGTGCAACCAGGCGTGCCTGGACCGCATCTTCACCGACCGCACCGCGTCCTGCATGGTCAATCCCCGTGCCGGGCACGAGATCGAGTTCCTCGCCGAGAAACCCGTGGTGCGGCAGCGCATCGCCGTCGTGGGCGGCGGCCCGGCGGGGATGGCGTTCGCGCTGAACGCCGCCGAACGCGGCCACTCGGTCACGCTGTACGACGCGGCCGAGGAGCTGGGCGGGCAGTGGAACCTGGCCAAGCGCGTGCCGGGGAAGGCGGAGTTCAACCAGGCGATCCGGTACTTCCGGGTCCGGCTGGAGCGGTCCGGAGTGGACGTCCGGCTCGGCAAGCCGGTGGAGGCTGACGAACTCGTCAACGAGGACTACGACGACATCGTCCTCGCCACCGGCGTGCACCCGCGCCGACCGGACATCCCCGGCATCGGCCACGCGAAGGTGGTGTCCTATGCGGACGTCCTTTCCGGACGCGTGACGCCGGGCAAGCGGGTGGCGGTCATCGGCGCCGGCGGCATCGGCTTCGACACCGCCGAGTACCTGGTCGGCAATCCCCGCGTCGCGCTGGAGCCGGAGACGTTCCTGCGGGAATGGGGCGTTGCCGCGCCGGACGCCGGTCTTCGCGGGGATCTCGCCGCACCGGCCGCCGAACCGGAACCGGCGCACGAGGTCACGCTGTTCCAGCGCAAGCCCGAACGCCTCGGCCGCGGGCTGGGCAAGTCGACCGGCTGGATCCTGCGCAGCCGGTTGCGCAAGGCTGGTGTCGCAGAGGTCGCCGGCGCCCGTTACGACGCCATCGACGACGAGGGCCTGCACTACACCGTCGACGGCGAGTCGCGCGTGCATCCGTGCGACACCGTGGTCATCTGCGCCGGACAGGAGAGCGACCGGACTCTCCACAGCGCGCTGTCCGAACGGGGCGTGTCCGCTCGGCTGATCGGCGGCGCGGACGTGGCCGCGGAACTGGACGCTGTGCGCGCGATCGACCAGGCGACTCGCTTGGCCGTGACCATCTGATCTCCCGAAAGACTGGTGCCCCGGCGGAACTTCCGCCGGGGCACCAGTCTTTCCGTTCTTCAGCGCACGGGCAGGCCGAGGTCCTTGCTCACGATGTCCTTCATGATCTCCGTCGTGCCGCCGAAGATGCGCGTGATGCGCGCGTCCGCCCACGCCTGCGCGATCGGGTACTCGGCCATGTAGCCGTAACCGCCGTGCAACTGCACGCCCGAGTCGACCGCCCGGCCTTGCAGTTCCGTGCACCACCACTTGGCCTTGGCCGCGTCGGCCGGGCTCAGCTCGCCTTCGTTGAGGGCAAGGACGCACTGGTCCACGAACGCCTGCGCGACGTCCACTTCGGTTGCCAGCTCCGCTAGCTTGAACCGGGTGTTCTGGAACGATCCGATCGACCGGCCGAACGCATGCCGCGTCTGGACGTAGTCGAGCGTCCACGCCAGCGCGGCGCGTGCGGCAGCCACGCCGTAGACCGCGAGGGACAGGCGTTCCTGCGGCAGGTTCGCGGTCATGTAACGGAAGCCTTCTCCCTCGCTGCCCAGGAGGTTGGCTGCGGGAACCCGTGCGTCGTCGAAGAAGAGTTCGGCGGTGTCCTGGGCGTGCTGGCCGATTTTGACGAGGTTCCGGCCCCGGGTGAAGCCCGGGGTTCCGCGCTCGACGACCAGCAGGCTGACCCCGGAGTGCTTCTTCGCCGAGTCGGTCTTCACCGCGAGGATGATCAGATCCGCGTTGATCCCGTTGGAAATGAAGGTCTTCGCGCCGTTGACGACGTAGTGGTCGCCCTCGCGCCGGGCCGTGGTGGCCATCGACGCGAGGTCGGAGCCGATCCCGGGTTCGGTCATCGCGATCGCGGTCACGGCCTCGCCGGAGCCGATTCCGCCGAGCCAGCGCGCTTTCTGCTCGGGCGTGGTCAGTTCCAGGAAGTACGGCGTGCAGATGTCGGCGTGCAGGGTGAGCCCGAGCCCGGCGGCTGCGGCGCCCGCTCGGGCGGCTTCTTCGCCGCGGACGGCGTTGAACCGGAAGTCGGGCACGCCTCCGCCGCCGTACTCCTCCGGGACGGCGGTGGAGAGCAGTCCGGCTTTCCCCGCCGCGGTGAACAGCTCCCGGGGCAGGATGCCGTCCTGCGCCCACGTTTCCGTGTACGGGACGATCTCGTCCTCGACGAACTGCCGCACGGTGGCGCGGTAGTCCTCGTGTTCGGTGTCCCACAGTGTCCGTCGCATGTCTGGTCCTCAGGCGTGGTGGAAGTTCGGCGGCCGTTTGCCGATGAACGCGGCCATGCCTTCCGCGCGGTCGCGGGTGGCGAAGGCGGAGTGGAAGGCGCGGCGTTCGAAGAGCACGCCTTCGGAAAGCGGGGTCTCGAAGGCCCGGTTGACGGCTTCCTTGGCCATCATCGCGGCCGGCGCGGACATCGAGGCGATCGCGGCCGCGGTCGCGAGGGCTTCGTCGATCAGGGCGTCGGCGGGCACGATCCGGGATACCAGTCCGGCTCGGTCCGCTTCCTCCGCGCCCATGGTGCGGCCGGTGAGGATCAGGTCCATGGCCTTCGCCTTGCCGATCGCGCGGGTCAGCCGCTGCGAGCCGCCCATGCCGGGGATGACGCCGAGCGTGATCTCCGGCTGGCCGAACTTCGCGGTGTCCGCGGCGATCAGCAGATCGCACATCATCGCGAGTTCGCAGCCGCCGCCGAGCGCGTGCCCGGCGACCGCGGCGATCGTCGGCGTGCGGATCCGCGCCAGCGTTTCCCACTGGGCGAACAGGTTGTCCCGGTAGACGTCGCTGAACTCCAGCGTCGCCATTTCCTTGATGTCGGCTCCGGCGGCGAACGCCCGCGCCGAGCCGGCGAGCACGATGGCTCCGACATCGGGCGCGCGGTCGAGTTCGCCGGCTGCGGTGGTCAGTTCGCGCATGACCTGCTGATTCAGCGCGTTCAGAGCTTTCGGCCGGTTCAGCGTGATCAGCGCGACCCGCTCGGCCGGGCGCTCGAGAAGAATCGTCTCGTAGCCGTCCATGGTTCAGGCGCTCGCGGACGGGAACCGGGGCGCGCGCTTCTCGCGCAGGGCGGTGTAGCCCTCGACGACGTCCGGGCCGAGGAAGGTCAGCATTTCGTACGCGGCCGACTGGTCGAAGGTCGGCCCGGCGGACCGCAGCCAGTTGTTGAGCGACTTCTTCGTCAGCCGGATCGCGTGCTGCGCGCCGGTCGCGAGGGTGTCGGCGACCCGCAGCGCCTCGTCCAGAACCTGTTCGCGCGGAAGGGCCTTCGCGACCAGTCCGGTGCGTTCCGCTTCCGCGCCGGTGATCATCTCGCCGGTCAGCAGGTAGTAGCGGGCCTTCGCCATCCCGGTCAGCAACGGCCAGATGATGGCGGCGTGGTCGCCCGCCGCGACGCCGAGTTTCACGTGCCCGTCGCCGATTTTCGCGTCCTCGGCCGCGATGGCCACGTCGGCCAGCAGGGCGGCGACCGTGCCTGCGCCCACCGCGACGCCGTTGATCGCCGAGACGATCGGCTTCTCGCAGTTGATGATGTTGTAGACGAGGTCGCTCATTTCCTTGAGCATGTGCGAAACCCGGTCGTAGTCGCCGGCCATGCGCTCGACCATCGCGAGGTCCCCGCCCGCCGAGAACGCCTTGCCCGCTCCGGTGATGACGACGACGCGGGTTTCCGGGTCCGCGTCGACGTCGGTCCACACGCGCGCGAGTTCCGTGTGCATCTGCTCGTCGGCCGCGTTGTACTTCTCCGGCCGGTTCAGCGTGATCAGCAGGACTCCGTTGCCGCGCCGGGTGAAGGTCAGCTGTTCGTAGCCGTCGAACCTGGTCATCGTCGCTCCTCGTCTCCGTCGGGCCGGGACGGTTTCGAGCCCCGGCGCGGGCCAACCATAACCCCGATTAGTCGACTGTGTCGAATGAAGTTCGACTCATGGGTTGAAAAAACGAGCCGACGGTCGTTAGGCTCGGCGAGCCGCGGACCGGAGGTGTCCGCTGACGGAGGAGGCAGGCGTGAAACTCGACGACAAGGTGGCCCTGGTGACCGGGGCCGCGTCCGGGATCGGGCGCGCGATCGCGGTCGCGCTGGCCGGTGCGGGCGCGACGGTCGCGGCGGTCGACCGCAACGGGGAAGGACTCGCGGAAACCACCCGGCTGATCGGCGTGCGGGCCACCGCGCACAAGGCGGATCTCGGCGATGCCGCCGCGATCCTGGGGTTGCGCGACGAGGTCGTCAGCACGCACGGCGTGCCGGACGTGATCGTGAACGCGGCGGGGTTCGACAGGGTGGAGCCGTTCATGAAGAACGACGACGCGCTGTGGGAGTCGCTGGTCGCGGTGAACTTCCTCGGCCCGGTGCGGCTGACCCACGCGCTGCTCGAGCCGATCATCGCGCAGGAACGCGCGGCGAAGATCGTCAACATCGCCAGCGACGCGGGCCGGGTCGGCAGCCTGGGGGAGACCGTCTACGCCGGGACCAAGGGCGGCGTCATCGCGTTCACGAAGTCCTTGGCCCGGGAGGTCGCGCGGCACCGGATCAACGTCAACTGCGTGTGCCCCGGCCCGACCGACACTCCGCTGTTCGCGACGCTGCCGGAAAAGGTGCGCGAAGGACTCGTGCGCGCGATTCCGTTCCGCCGCCTGGGCACGCCAGAGGAGGTCGCCGACGCGGTGCTGTTCTTCGCGTCGGACTACGCCGGATTCGTCACCGGCCAGGTCCTGAGCGTCAGCGGCGGCCTGACGATGGCCGGCTGAACACTTCCCGAGGAGACGAACCCGTGAGTTCACTGTTGAGCTACGCGTCCGGCACGGCGGAGCTTCCGCTGCTGGGAGACACGATCGGCGCGGACTTCGACCGCGCCGCGGCGTGTTTCGGCGACCGGGAAGCCTTGGTCGACCGGCCTTCCGGACGCCGGTGGACCTACCGCGACCTGGCCGTCGACGTCGACCGCGTCGCCGCGGGCCTGCTGGAGAAGGGAATCCGCCGAGGCGACCGGGTCGGCATCTGGGCGCCGAGTTCGCCTGAGTGGCTCCTCGTCCAGTACGCGACGGCGAAGATCGGCGCGATCCTCGTCCCGGTCAATCCCGGGTACCGCGCGGACGAACTGCGCTTCGTCCTGCGCAACGCAGGCGTCCGCCTGGTCGTCTCCGCCGAGAGGTTCAAGACCTCCGACTACCGCGCCATGCTCGACGAGGTACTGCCGCAAGTACCCGCAGCGGATGACGTGCTCTACGTGGAAACCGGCGATTGGCAGCAGTTGCTCGACGCCGGAAGCCGTGCGCTGGCGGAGGATCCGGATCTGGTCTCGCGGCTGCAGGACGAGTTGTCGGCCGACGACGCGATCCACATCCAGTACACCAGCGGCACCACCGGCGCTCCGAAAGGCGCGACCCTGTCCCATCATTCGGTGCTCAACAACGGCGCCTCCATCGGCGAGGTGCTCGGGTACAGCGAACAGGACCGGGTGTGCGTGCCCGTGCCGTTCTACCACTGCTTCGGCATGGTGATCGGAAACCTCGGGGCCACCGCGCACGGCGCCGCGATCGTGATCCCGGCCCGCTCCTTCGACGCGCGCTCCACTCTGGAGGCATTGTCCGCGGAATCGTGCACCGTGGTGATGGGCGTGCCGACGATGTTCATCGCCCAGCTCGCGGACCCCGGGTTCGACGAATTCGACCTGAGCGCGCTGAGGGCGGTCCTGCTGGGCGGCTCGCCGTGCCCGGTCGAACTGATGAAGAACACCATGGCGCGCATGGGCGTCGAGGAAATCTCGGTCTGCTACGGGATGACCGAGACCGCACCGGTTTCGATGCTCACCCGACGCGACGACAGCGTCGAAAAACGGGTCGCCACGGTCGGCCGGGTGCTCCCGCACCTGGAAGTCAAGATCGCCGACCAGGAGACCGGGCGTCCGGTGCCGCGCGGGACCGCCGGCGAATTCTGCACTCGGGGCTACTCGGTGATGAAGGGGTACTGGAACGACCCGGACCACACGGCCGCCGTGCTCGATGCCGACGGGTGGATGCACTCGGGCGACCTCGGCGTGATGGACGACGAGGGGTACGTCGCGATCACCGGCCGGATCAAAGACATGGTGATCCGCGGCGGCGAGAACATCTATCCGCGCGAAATCGAGGAATTCCTCCACACCCACCCCGGCATCGAGGACGCACAAGTCATCGGCGTGCCGGACGCGCGGATGGGCGAGGAGCTGATGGTGTGGATCAAGATGCGCCCCGGCCACGAACCGCTCGACGCGCGGGCGCTCCGGGCGTTCTGCAGCGGTCGGCTCGCGCACTTCAAGATCCCGCGATACGTCCATGTCGTGAACGATTTCCCGATGACGGTCACCGGGAAGATCCGGAAAGTCGAGATGCGCGCACTGTCGCTGCCGTTGCTCGACGCGAGCGAGGAATCTCAGCCCACCGGCTGAGACTTGAACGGTCGCGGCTCTCGCGAGCTGTTGTGCTGGTGGAGGTTCGGTATGGTGCGGGACAGGAAGATCGCCCTGCTGGGGGTGGGACAGCTCGGCGAAGCGCTGCTCGCCGGGTTGCTCGCCGCGGGCAGGCGACCGCAGGACCTCACAGCGGTCGTGCGCAGCCCTGATCGTGCTGCGGAGTTGACCGAGAGATACGGCGTCCGGGTCGCCGACGCGGCACGCGCGGCGGCGTCGGCCCAGATCGTGGTGATCGCGGTGAAGCCGCCGGACGTGGCGGAGATTCTTCAAACCATCGGCGGTGAGCTGAAACCCGACGCGACGGTGGTGTCGCTGTGCGCGGGAGTGCCGACCGCCTGGCTGGAGGCGCAGCTGCCCGCCGGCGCCGCAGTGGTTCGCGCCATGCCGAACACGCCGATGGCGATCGGCGAGGCGATCAGCGCCATCTCTCCCGGCCGGTACGCCGCCGACGCACGACTGGCCGAGGTCGAATGCCTGCTCGCGCCGGTCGGCAAGGTGGTGCGTGTCGCGGAGGAACAACAGGACGCCGTCACTGCCTTGTCCGGGTCCGGACCCGCCTACTTCCATTACCTGGTCGAGGCGATGATCGACGCGGGGGTTCTGCTCGGCTTGCCGCGAGCGGCGTCCCGGCAGCTGGCGGTGCAGTCGATGCTGGGCAGCGCCGAACTTCTCCGTGCGCGCCGCGATCATCCCGCGCTGGCGCGGGACCAGGTCACGTCACCGGGCGGTGCGACCACCCGCGCGGTCCAGGAACTGGACCGGCATCGGGTGCGTGCCTCGTTCATGGCCGCGATCGAGGCCGCCAGCGATCGCTCGAGGACACTCGGCTCGCGCTACGCGGTCCCCGGTCCGGATGCCTAGGCGGCTTGCTTCAGGCTGAGCATCCGCGACGCGGTCTCCACGACCGCCTCCCGGAGTTCCTCCTTCTTCTCCGCCGGGAACGACGGGCGAATCCACAACGAGGACTGGTTGAGCACGCCGTGCAGGCAGTGCAACGCCACGTCCGCGTCCGGGCAGTCGAACTCCCCGGCCGCCAGACCGGCCTCGACCACGCGGCGGAAGATCGCGTCGTGCCGGCGGCGGCTGTCCTTGATGATCTCGTCGAACGCGTCCGGCCACGCTTTCGGCCACGAGAACACCGTCGCGACTTCCGGTGCGGTGTCGGTGAGAATGCGCACCTGCTCGCGGATGAGGGTGCGGATCTGCTCCAGGAAGCTCTGGTCGCGCACGAGTTCGAGGGCGGCTTCCAGCCTGGTGTTGACGTCGACGGTCAGCGCTTCGAGCACCGCGGCGACGAGTTCGTCTTTGCCGGAGAAATAGTGGTACAACGTGGCTTTGGCGATGTCCGTCTGCTCCGCGACGTCTTCCAGGTTCATGCCTTGGTAGCCGTGCTCGGACAGCAGTTCAGTGGCGGTGCGGACGATCTCGGCCTTGCGCCGGTCCCGCCGCCGCGCGACACGGCTCGACTCCTTGCGCGCGGGCGCGGGGGTGGTCGCTGGCTCAGCCACTGGACGCCTCTTTCTCGTCGGGATCGGCCTGGGTCGGCCGGACTGCTTCGCCATCGTAGCGCGAATCGACCCATCGGACTGTTCCCCGACTGAAGCGACGAATTTTGCGAGGGAGCTTCGGCGGAGAAGCACGGGCGTGAAGTATCGGCGGTGGAGCAACTCGCGGTGCGAGGATTTCGCACCGCAGTCAGCGATCGAGCGCCTGTTTGCCGATCGGCTCGGTCAGGGGCAGCTCACTTGCCTGCGGCCCTTGGCAGTGGCGGAAGCTCGTTCTGACACCGATTAGCCGTCGGGCGCGAGCGTGAGCAGTTCGTGCACCACCGCGTCCAGCACGGTGTCTTGTCGTTGCGCCGCCACGCCGCTCGCACATCCACCTGGCCTCCTGTGCATCCAGTGGCACGAAATACGACGTGCGGGTCCGTGAAGTTGCGGCGACAGATTCCGGCGTCAGACCGCTGACCTGCGCGTGCTGCTCGGCCAGTTCCGCGGCCTGATCGGCGCCGCCGTGCCAGTCCGGCGCGCCCTTGCTCGCCATGATCTGCTTGACCAGTTCCGACTGGGGCACGGCCTGCTCGCCGAGGTTGCCCTCGAACAGATCGCCGAACCATCCGCCGGCGTCGCTGGCCCGGTCTCCGACCCGCTCGACGGCGTGCCCGACGGCTTTCGCCGCGTCGCCCAGGACATCGAAGATCGACATCACGAACCGCTTTGTGCTTCAGATTCGTCATCACCCGCTGGGCGGCGACGTTCGCGACGTAGCAGGGTCGACGGTGCCCTTCTTCGCGGAGCTGAGGCCGATGGAGACGTCCCACGGTCCGCTGGTCGTTGATCCCGATGGTGACCTGGCAGAACTAGTCAGGTGATTCGCTGCTCTGCGTGTCGTGGTCGTGTGTCGCCGCAAAGGGTGAACTCACGCTTGCTCTTAGCGCGGGGTAAGGATCGGACCCAGCAAAGGAGACGCAGTTCGTTCAGAGGGTCGGGCGAAGCAGCCACGACTTGAGGAGGAACTGCGATGAGTTCACAACATGCAGATGGAATCCGGGAAAGCCCGTTGACGGCGTTGCAGAGCCGTCTTCGTCACCCGCGCGTGATCGGGAGGTTCGACCGGGCCTTGGAGGCGTGGTCGCGGTCAGATCTCGCGTTGGTCGAGACATCGAGTCGAGACCGTCTTGCACGGGTACTGGCGACGCGAGAGTACGAGACACACGACCGGATCCTGCACGCGTTGCTCGAACGTGCCGCGGTGCCGGGCCGAGACGGAGCGACGGCGGCGGAGATCGTGCTCTCGGCGATGTTGCCCGCAGTTCCGGGGGTGACTGGCCGGGTGATCCGGGCGGTGCGGGCCTCGACCGGCGGGGGAGGTCCGCGGAGGGGCGTAACCGGCGGGGGAGCCTCGGCAGACGAGGCCAACGCTGACGTGCAGGCCACAGTGATCGGACACCTGTGGGAGCAGGTCCGGTGTTTCCCGTTGCGCCGTCGGCATCACGTGGCGGCGAATCTGGTTCGGGAAACGCAGCGGGCGGCGTTGCGCTCGTTCGGGGTGGACCATGTTCAGGCCGCGGTCGAGGTGGCGAGTGTGGACGACGACGCGTTCCGCGGCGCGTTGGCGCAGCCGGAGCGCGAGGTTGCCGCGTCAGAGGAATTGCTGTCAGTGCTGTCGTGGGCGGTGGCGCGTGGCTTGCTCGACGAGCGGGGCCAGGCGGTGCTGACGCGCCGGTTCTTCGGTGACCGGGCCGGTCGGGACGGGGTGGCCACGGATCGGCAGGTCGGCGAGGAATTGGGAGTGAGCCAGCCGACGGTGACCCGGTGGCGCAACCGGGCGATCGCTGCGCTCGCGGACGCCGCGGAGGAGTACCCGGGCGGAGTTCTGCCGTGGGCGAGTTGAACGAGGCCGCATCAAGCCGGATGGCGAGAGGCATGTCTGCGAGGCCAGTGTCCGGCGGGAGGCGGGAGAGGGCCATGGCGCATAGCGCGAAGCCCGTCGGTCGGGCCGTGCGCAAGCCGGGCGGACGACGGAATAGCGCGTTGGCAAGGGTGTTGCCGGACGCCGCGGTCGAGCCCGCACGCCGCGCGATGACCGGCAGGGCCGGACGAACGGTGGCCTGGATGGTCGTCGTGGCCAGCCCGTTGGCGACGGTAGGAGGGCTGGTCGTGTTGCGCCCCGGTGCAGCTCCGAATCCGGTGCCGGCGGCTGAGAAAGTACAGCGGGGTCCGCAGGGGTGGGCGGAGATGTATGTGCGGTCGTGGTTGTCGGCCAGCCGCGACGATTCCGCAGCCCTGGTGGCTTTCTACCCCGACGGGATGCGCTCGGAGCGAGAAGTCGGGTCGCAGATCCCGGTGGCGACCGCCACGGTCTCCACTGTCTCGCCCGAGCCGGGGGTCTGGTCGGTGGTCGTCGCGGCGAACCTGCTTACCCTGCAGCCAGACGGCACGCGTCCCGCGAAGATCACCTGTGAGCAAGTCGGTTTCGTCGGGGACGGCAGCTCGTACGCGGCGACGTCGCTGCCGACCCCAGTGACCTGCCCCGCGACGGCAGCGCAGCCCGAACTCGCCTACGGCCAGCCCGCTGATCCGGCAGGACCGGTCGGGCAATCGGTCGTCGGGTTCCTGACCGCTTATCTGGTGGGGCAGGGGCAGCTTGACCGGTATGTCAGTCCCGGGACCAGCGTCGCACCGGTGTCGCCGACGCCGTTCGTGTCGGTCCGGCTGCAGGACCTGCGGACCCACGAGACGTTCGAGCCGGGGCAGGCCGCGCGGCCGCTGGACGGGACGCAGGTCCGGGTGCTGGCGCGGGCGAAGTGTTTCGACGCGACCGGGCAGAGCACGCTCGCTGACTACCCGCTCACCCTGACCGCGCGGTCAGGCCGGTGGGAGCTGACCCGGATCGACCCGGTCCCGCTGCGGGAACCGACTCCAGGGAGGCGTTGAGGATGGGAATGCTGATGGCTGCTGATGTGAAGTCGTGGCTTGACGCGAATCTCGCGTGGGGCGGCGAGGCGGTCCGGCGGCTGATCCTGCTGGTGGCTGTCGTCGGCGGGATCGGTCTGTTGATCGGCACTCGCGGGAACTTCACGAGGGCGATCAAGTACGGGGTGATCGCGGCGGTGTTCCTCGGGATCCTGCTGAACCTGGACGCCGTGTCGGGGATGTTCGGCTCCTGGTTCACCCACTAGCCGTGCCCGCGCCGAAGCCTCGCGGCGAGACGTTGATCGGCCGGTCCTACACGCGGTCGCGGCGGTATCCGCGGATGTTCGGCCGGATGCCGGGCCGGGACGGCGGGTATCTGCCGGGCGGGCCCTACACCCTGACCCAGGGCGTGGTGTTCCTGCTTCTCCTGCTCACGGTATGGAAGTTGCCGCTGCTGGACTGGCTCGGCGCGGCGCGTTGGTGCTTGCCGTTGTCGGCGGTGTTCCTGCGTCGTGCCCGGATCGAGTCGCGGACCCCGCTCGGCTGGTTGTGCGGCTTGGTCTCGCACGTGCTGGCACCACCGTCCGGGATGCTCGGCCGTCGTTCGTACCGGCCTGCCCGTCCTGTGCGGACACAACACCGGATTCATCTCCATCTCGGTGCGCTGCAGGACTAGCCGCAGACTGCGGCGGAGACGAAGGAGCGGAGATGGAGCAGATCCTCGACCTGAGCGGGAACCTCGTTTTCTGCGCTGACGGCTCGACCTGGGCCGTATGGCGGGTGCTGCCGAGGGAGAGCGCGCGTTCGAGCGGACGGCAGCTGCGGACCTTGTACGAGCGCACAGTGACGTTCATGAAATCCCTGCGCGGCCAACCGCTGATCGTGTCGCTGTGCGAACAGGCCCAGCCGCACGCGATCGTCCGCCGCTGCCTGGCCGGGATCGACGTCGAGACGAACCCGCACTGGGCCGAAACCGTGCACAACGCCTGGGACCAACTCGACGCCCTTGACCTGCTCGGCCGGACCTACTGGATCGCGCTCCCGCTGACGGGCCACGGCTGGCGGGACACCGCCGGCGGCCTGCTGCGCGCGACCGGTGCCGCGCTGGCGGCCAGTCTCGGTCTCCCCACGAGACCAGCGACAACCGCGGCCGTAACGCAGGCCAAGGAACGGGCCCGAGCCGCGGGACAGGAACTCGGCGGAGCGCTGCCGCTGCGCCCGGCGACGGAAGCCGAACTGCTGTGGTGGCTGTGCCGCGCACCGGTTCGCGGCGTGAACGAGCCACAGCTCGAGACCAGCGAGACCGTCCACAACACGCGAGTCTCGGTCTCGCCCCAGCGGCGAACCGCTCTCGCGACATTCCCGGCGAGCGTGCTCGACGAAGGCGGTCGCACCGACCACGACGGCCGCGGCCTCCTCGCGCCGCTCGCGACCCTGAACCGCCGGTTCCTCAAATGCCTGACCCCGTCCGACGACGGCGTCCTCGCGAGCTACCAGGCCTACCTCGTCCTCGCCGAGATGCCACGCGTCTTCACCTTCCCCGGTCACGAAATCCTCGCCCGGCTGGCTGATCTCGGGTTCGGCATCGACTACGCCCTTCGGGTCACCGTGAAAACCAACGAGGAAGCCCGAGCGGCCAACCGCCGCCGCACTCGTGACCTGATGGGACAGGACGAGGAGCATGCTGCCGACAGCGCCGGCGTGCCCGCCGACGTGCATTCCGCGCAGGAGGAGATCCAGCACAAGAACGCTCGCCTAGGTGCCAGTTCCACCGAAGTCGACCTCGAGGTCGGCGTCATCGCCTGTGTTTGGGGCCAGACCGCGGACGAGTGCGACGCCGCTGCGAAAAGGCTGCGGCAAACGTTCCTCGGCGGCGAATATCGATGGGAACGCCCGCTCGGCGGACAGCGCCAGCTCTACCAAGCGATGCTGCCCGGCTACCGCACCCCGATGGTCGTGCGCGAATGCAGCCAGAGCCTCCTCGCGACCGACGCCGCCATGCTCCTGCCGTTCTCCGCCACCGACTTCGGTGATCCGACCGGCGCGCTGTTCGGGCTTGCCCTTGACGGCGGGGCACTTGCCCCGTTCCTGCTCGACCCGACCTACGGCCCGACTCACGACTCCTCCGGCGGGATCGCGGTGGTGGGGGAGCTGGGTGCTGGGAAGTCGGTGGTGCTCAAGAACGTCGCCGCAATCGTCCGGCTCATGCTCGACGGTCGCGTCATCGCCATCGACCGTACCCGCAGCCGTGAATGGGTCCCGGTCGCCGACGCCTTGCCCGGCAACACCCAGGTCGTCGACATCGTCGACCCCGCGCTCGACGGCGAACGCGCCAGCAACGCCGAACTGCGCTGCTCGTGTGACCCGCTGCGCGTGTTCCGCGGCAAGACCAGCACCGGCATCGCCGAAATCTTCTTCGCCGCCTGGCTCGACCTCGAATCCACCTCACCCGAACGAGACGCGCTCGGCCGCGGACTCGACACCGTGACCTCCACAGCCGAGGCCTCCAGCAACCGGCTTATCGACGTCCTTGCAGCGCAAGGCAAACAAGACGTTGCCGCGCGTGCGTTGGCGTCGCGATTGGACCGGCTCCGGCACGACCCGATCACCCGCACGATCTTCGACCCCGACCTCCCGCCGGTCGATCTGCACACTGCGGACTTCGTCGCGTTCTGCACCCACGAAGTCCCGCTGCCCACCACGCTGGAAATGAGCAGCGAACGCATGGCCGCCCGCATTCCGCCGCGGAAACTGTTCGGCCGAGCCTTCCACCTGCTCATCGCCGCTATTGCGAAAGAAGTCTGCTTCGGCACCACCCGATGGGGAGAGTTCATCTGCGACGAGGCTTACAACGTCACTGGCACACCGGAAGGCCAGCAGATCGCCCTGGAATTCGTCCGCGACGGCCGCAAACACGGTGCCGACGCCGCATTCGGGTCGCATGCGCCGCAAGACCTCGGCGATGACGTCCTGCGCGGTCTGATTGCCGTCCGCCTGGTCGGCCGTCACCGCGACGACAGTCTTGCGCGCCAGAGCCTGGCCTGGCTCGGCGTCGACCCGGCCGACCCGCGCTACCACGACGCTGTCACCAAGGATCTCTCGCCGCTCAATCCCGCCGGAGGGGAAACGGAGCGCAAGGCCCGTGCGGGGGAGTTCCTCGTGCGGGACCACTTTGGACGGATCGGCAAGATCAAGGTGCTTCCGCAGCCATACCGGACTTTCCCGAAGGCCGTCCTGACCACGCCCACGGTCACGCGCAGCGCGAAAACTTCGCATTCCTGAATCGGACGTGTCTGGGCGCGTGCGTGTCCAGGATGTGCCCCGTCCCAACGTCACGGCCGCGTGCGCGGCTGTTCTCCTGGTGCTGCTGACTGCGGCACTGGCGGGTGCACCATGTGCGGCTGCTCAACAAGCGCCGCCGAAGCCGCATTCCTGTGAACCGTATCCCTATTGCGTCACCAACCCGGACGTCGTCGCGCCAGCTCCGGCTCCGTCGCCGGGCAAGCCCGTGCCGCCGAGCGAACCGCCGCCGCTTCCGCTGCTCGACCAGCAAGGGTACGAGGGGCACGGCAATGGGCTGTTTAGCATCGATGACGGCTACGGCCGCGATCTGCACAATTACGATCTTTTCGCGAATTTACCGTCGCTGCTGAGCGATCCGATGCCCACGATCTGGCTGTGGCTGGGGAACATGGGCTTCGCGGTCGGCAAGTACTCGGTGGGTTTCTCGGTGTGGTTCACCGAATGGTCGATGACCGCGGGCGTTGTGGACTGGGTGAAAGCCCCGGCGGAAAGCCTGGAACAAGTCTGGCAGACCTCGATCATCGGAGACCTCCACCTGCGGCAGATCGCCTTGCTGATCGCGGTGTGCTACCTCGGTTTCCTGTTCGTGCGCGGGTTCACCACCCGGGCGTGGCGCGAGATGCTGTCGACGATCGTGATCAACGCGCTCGCCGTCTCGGTCATCACACACCCCGTCGGGTTCCTGGTGGGAGATGACGGGGTGCTGAGTCTCAGCCGCGCGCTCGGCACGGACGTTAGCGCCATAGTGCTAGGCCAGCAGCCGGGCGGAACGGGGAACCCCGCGGCACCAATCGGACAGGCGCTGATCGACAACCTTCTCGTCACGCCGTGGGAGCTTCTGAACTACGGTTCCGCGATCACGGGCGACCGCAAAGCGGACGGAGCCTGTCGGTATTCGGTGAAGAAGGTGCTCGACGACGGCCCGTGGTCGGGCAAGGACGACAGCACCAAGGCCCGCGAGCTGGGCGGCTGCCCCGACCGATACGGCAAGTACAACGAGGTCGCCGACGCCGACCGCGCGTTCGGCGCGTGGGGCTACGCGATCGCGATGGTGCTGTTCGCCATCCTCACCGTCTGCCTGAACGCGATCCAAGTGCTGGCCCCGTATCTCCTGTTGTTCGAAGGACTGCTGCTGGCGCTGGCGCTCGTGATCGCGGTGGTCCCGGCCTGGCAGCACCAGCTCGCCTACCGGGTCAGCTCGATCGCGGCGACCGTCGCCAAAGTCTTGATGGGCATGCTGTTTCTGGCTGTAATGACAGTGATCGTGCGGTCGCTGATGACCGCCGATCTCGGCCCCGCGCTGGTGCGGTTCTCGGTGATCGACCTGGTCGTGTTCTCCGGTTTCCTGTTCCGCAAACGGCTTGCCGCCAATGTCGCGCGCGTGCGGTCGCGGGTGAGCGCGGGCATGCAGCGGCTCGGGCAACCGCGCACCGCGCCGAAACCGCTGCCGGAACCCATCGTGGCCCCCGGACCGCATCGGATCTCCCGGACGGTCAAAGCGGGGACAGACGCGTTCGCCGAGGCCGTCGCTCCGGTCGGGGAGCTGAAGAACCGGCTTGTGACAGCGGGAAAAACGGGCGGCAAGGCAGGAAGCAAAGTGCTGTCCTACACGATCGGCGCGCCGGTCTCGTGGCCGCGCGCCGCGCACCGGGCCAGCACGGCGCTGACCTCGAAGGGCAACGCCGCTAAAGCCGCGCTCGGACGGCAGGCCGCCGCAGCCAAGGCCTACGGCGTCCACTACGCCAGCGGACTCGGCACGATGTCGGGCGCGAGACCGGCTTGGCACGCCGTCACGACCGCGGCGGCCGCGGTGCAGGCGCGACACGGCGCGGCGGAGGAGAAGCCGTACCTGGCGGACGAAGTCGCCACCCAGGTCCCCGCGCGCATCGCGGCGACACCGACGTTCACCGGCACCAACCACGCAACACCGGCCGAGCCGAAATCGCCTCCTGACGCCACTTCGTTGCCGCCGGGCATGCTCGCACCGCCCGTGTCCTGGAGCCAACGCCTGCGCGACCGCATGAACCAGAACAAGGGGGCATGACATGAATCCGTTGCTGGCGCTCCGCGTTGCCGAGTACGCGCGCGACGCCTACCGGCAGCACCCGTGGCGATGGCGCATCCTCGCCGCACTTCCCCTGGCCGCGCCGCTGCTCGCGGCGCTTCTGCTCGCCGGAGTCCTGATCGCGATCGCCGACGATTCCAGCGGATCACCCGAAACACCAGCAGACGTGCCCGGCATCCCGCCTGTCATGCTCGCTGCGTACGCCCGCGCCGCACAGCGGGTCGCGCAGCTCCGCCCGGACTGCCGCGGGATGCGCTGGGCCGTCTTGGCCGGTATCGCGCAAGAGGAATCCCACCATGCCGCCGGACGTACGATCGCCCCGAACGGCGACATCACGCCACCGGTCCTCGGCCCACCGCTCGACGGCAGCGGCACCGGCGGAAACCGCACGCCGATCCGCAACCTCGACGGCACCTTCGCCCGTGCCGAAGGACCCTTCCAGTTCCTCTCGACCACCTGGAGCACCGTCGCCCAGGACGGCAACGACGACGGAACCCGCAACCCGCAGAACGCCTTCGACGCAGCGCTGACCGCCGCCGTCTACCTCTGCGGTCGCGGACCTCGAGACTTCGGCAAGGAAACCGACCTGCGCGACGCGATCTACTCCTACAACGCCAGCCAGGTCTACGTCGACCAAGTGCTGTCCGACATCCGCAACTACGACGCACTCCAACTCCACCGCGCAGCGGTGCACTCCCCGGCGAGCGGGCAGGTGAAGCAGGTGATCGACGCGGCGATGTCCCAGCTCGGCGTCACCTACGCCTGGGGCGGCGGCACAGCGGCCGGACCGAGCCGCGGCATCCGCGACGGCGGCGAGGCCGACCGGCACGGCGACTACAACAAGGTCGGCTTCGACTGCAGCGGCCTGACCCTCTACGCCTACGCCCGAGTCGGAATCACTCTGCCGCACCAAAGCGGAGCCCAGTTCGCGCTCGGCACCCGCCTGCCCAAGGCCTCGGGACTGGCCGCGCTGCGGCCGGGCGACCTCGTCTTCTACAGCCCCGGCATCATCCACCACGTCGGGATCTATCTTGGCGACGGTCAGATGATCAATGCTTTCGCCTCGGGCACCGTCGTTCGCAAGGACCCCGTCGACTTGCACGAGTACGCCGGCGGCGTGCGTTTGCTTCCCTAGTGCCGTGTCGAAATGTAGGTTCCCGATGATCTTTGCGTCTGTCCCGTGGATGTTGCGTCGGTCTTGCGTTTCCGCAAGGTCGATGGGATGGCGGCGGCGTGTTGGCGGTCCTGTGGGCTCTCCTGGCGGGAGGGTCTGGGCATGAGTGAATCCCGTTCTGCGGTAATGGTTTCGTCCGTTTTGCGGAGTGAAGAGTGTGTGGCCGTGCGGTATCGAGGCGAGGAGGGAGGGTTTGTCGACACGGTGCTGGGCCGGTTGCCGGTCGGGGAGGTGTTGTCGGGGCTTCCGGTGCGGGAGTTTCGGGCGTGGCGGGGACGTCGTCACTATTCGGGTTGGTATTGGTCGGCGACCACGGGCGGCCATGTGGTGTACGAGAGCCGGTTGGAGCTGGCGAGGATCCTTCTGGCTGACCATGATCCGGAGGTCGTGGGAATCGCTGCGCAGCCGTTTCTGCTTGAGGGCGTCGACGGTGGGCGGGTGCGGCAGCACGTTCCGGATCTGCTGTTGGCGCGGGCAGGCGGCGGGGCGGCGGTTGTCGATGTGAAAGCGGCTGCGCGGCTTGACGATCCGGATGTCGTGGCGCAGTTCGCGTGGACGCGTCGAGTGTGTGAGCGGCACGGTCTGGGTTTCGAGGTGTGGTCGGGCGCGGATGCGGTGCTGCTGGCGAATGTGCGGTTCCTGGCGGGCTACCGCAGGCCGGAGACGATTGACGCGGCCGCGGCGGCCGCGGTGCTGGAGGCGGTCCGGGTGCCGGCCCGGATCGGCGATGTCGAGGCTGGGCTGTCGGGTTCGTTCGTGCCGGGAACGGTTCGCGCGGCGGTTCTGCACCTGTTGTGGGGTTCCCGGTTGTCGACGGATTTGTCGCGGCCGGTGGACGGCGACGCGGTCGTGGGTCTTGGGGTGGCGGCGTGAACGCGCGCACGGTGACGGTCGCGGTGGGGGTGTCGGTCCTGCTCGACGGCGACGCGGCGCAGGTCGTGGAGTTCGACGGCCGACGGGTGGTCGTGCGTTACGCGGACGGCCGCTGTTGCGGGTTTGCGTTGGCGGAGTTCGTTTCTCGTGCGCGGGGCCTGGAACCGGCCGGGCGCGGGGAGCCGGATCCGGGTTTGGTGCTGGCCGGGTTGTCGGAGGCTGATCGGGAGCGGGCGGCGGTCCGTGCGGGGCATGTGCGGGAGGTGCTGACCGGGTACGCGTCGGGCCACAGCGGCACGGCGCGGCCGGGCGAGCCGCGTGCGGCTTTTGCTGCGGGGGCGTCGTTGCGGAGCCGGTATGCGGCGAAGGCGGCGGAGTTGTCGGTGTCGGTGCGCACCCTGGAGTACTGGGTCGCGGCCTATCGGGAGTCCGGCGAGGCGGGGCTGGTCGACGACCGGCGGCGGTCGGGTCGCGGGGTGCGGGTGGATCCGCGGTGGGACGCGGCGGTTCGTGCGGAGCTGGCGGCGGGGGTGGAGGCGTCGACGCCGACGCGGTCGGCGCTGCTGGCGCGGGTCGCGGAGCGGGTGGAGCGTCTGCACGGCGCGGGCGTGGTGGCGGTGCCGGCGAGGACGACTGCGTATCGTCGGCTGGCGGAGCTGGCCAAGGGCACCAATGCTGTCAGCGGGTCGGCGAAGGCGCGGCGGTCGATCGCGGCGCGCCCGGCGGGGGTTTACGGCCGGCTGCGGGCGAGCAGGCCGGGCGAGTACCTGATTCTGGACACTCAGGACCTGGACGTGTTCGCGATGGAACCGGTGACCTGCCGGTGGGTCCGGGCGCAGCTGACGGTCGCCCAGGATTTGTTCGACCGCGCGATCGTCGGGCTGAAAGTGACCGCGGTGTCGACCAAGGCGGTGGATGTCGCGGGGGTGTTGTTCGAAGCGGTCACCGGCCGCGGCAGCGGCCGCCCGTCGCTGGGTCCGGTGCGCGGGCTGCCGGATCATCTGGTGTTCTCCGAAACCGGGGCTGCAGCGGAGGTCTGGTGTCCGCCGGAGACGTTGGTGGTCGACCGGGGCCGGGCGTTCCTGTCGGCGCACGTGATCGGGGTCTGCGCGCGGCTGGGCATCTCGGTCCAGCCGGCGCAGCCCTACAAGCCGACCGACAAGCCCACGGTCGAACGGTTCTTCCGGTCGCTGCGGGAAGGCCTGATCCAGCACCTGCCCGCCTACAAAGGGCCTGACGTCCACAGCCGCGGGACCGGCCTGGAAGAGGAGGCGTTCCTGTTCCTGCAGGAGCTGGAGGACGTGATCCGGGACTGGGTCGGGTCGGTCTATCACCGCAGTGCCCACGACGGGCTCGCGATCGCGCAGTGGCCGGGGACGGAGCTGTCGCCGAACGACATGTTCGCCGTCGGCGTCGCCAAGGCGGGGCTGCTGCGGATCCCGGCGCAGCCGGAGCTGGCGTTCGAGTTCCTGCGGGTGGCCTGGCGCACGGTCCAGCACTACGGGGTCGAGGTGGACGGCCGCCGTTACAACGGCCCGGTTCTCGACGGCTACCGCAACGCGCGCAGCCCCTACGGGGGTGTCTGCGCGGGGCGGTGGCCGGTGCGGGTCAACGACGACGACGTCCGGGCCGTCTATTTCCAGGATCCGGCCGACGACAGCTGGCATGAGCTCGCCTGGGAGCACGCGCCGTCGCTGGGGAGCCCGTTCTCGGCCGAGGCCGCTGCCTACGCGCGTCGGCTCGCCGTCGGCGGCGGCCGGTGCGTCGATCCGCACGAGGCGCTGGGGCAGGTGCTGGCGCGCTGGGGCGCCGGGGAGGTTCTCGACCGGCGGGAGCGTCGGATGGCGGTGCGGTTGTCGGCCGAGCGCAGCCATTTGCAGGCGCTCGCCGAGGGCGAGGCCGCGCAGGCGGTTCCGCTCGCGCAGGGGCAGCTGCCTGGTCCCGCGGTGAGCGGGGACGACGACCGGGACGGCGAGATCTTCGACGACGTCGACGGTGTCGAGGCGTTGGAGGTGCTGGAATGAGCGGCGCCTACAGCTTGTCGCGCAAGGAAGGGTGGCGGCGGTTCGTCGAGACCGCGCCGCGCACGCGCCCTGATGCGCTGACGGCGGCCGGGCTCGCCGCGCTGGGCGCAGAGGCCCGCGAGGACTACGACGAGGCCCGCCACGACTGGCACGCGAACTTCGGCGTCATCGCCACTCCGCAGCTGCGCGCGGTCCGCGACGAGCTCGAACTGATCGTCGCGTCCAATCGCCAGGATCCCGATCGCGTCCGCGGTTCCGCGGTCATCGACGGGCTCCCGGGGCTGGGCAAGACCACGATCGTCAACCTGTTCGGCCGCGACTTTCAGCGCCGCGCGCTGCGCCGTCACGGGGAACTGACGAGCGAGGGGCACGAGCACGTTCCGGTGTTCCGGGTCGGCCTCACGTCCAACACCACCCTGCGCACGCTGAACAAGATGATCTGCCAGTTCTACGGGCATCCCGGTTCCGACCGCGGCAGCGCCGCCCAGCTGGGCGCGAGCGCGCTCGACTGCGTGCTGTCGTGCGGGACGCGTGTCGGGATCATCGACGACATCCATTTCGTCAATCAGCACAGCCGCGACGGTCTCGCGGTCAGCAACCATTTGAAATGGTTGGCCAACGAGATGCCGGTGACCTTCGTCTACGCCGGAGTCGGGCTGGGCGAGCGCCGGTTTTTCGACGAGGGGCTGTCGGGTCCCTCGGCCGCGCTCGCGCAGACCGCGCGGCGCTGGACGCGCTTGGAAGTCGGCCTGTTCGACCGCGGCCGGAGCTGGCTCGCCCTGGTCAAAGCCCTTGATGCGCAACTGGTTCTGAGCGCGCACCGGCCGGGGCGGCTGGCCGGTCTCGCGGACTACCTGTTCGACCGCACCGGCGGCCACATCGGCTCCCTGATGACGCTGGTCGTGCGCGGCTGCTGGAAAGCCATCCGCACCGGCGACGAGGCGATCACGAGGGATCTGCTGGACACCGTCCGCATCGACGAAGCCGCGGAAAAAGCTTGCCGCGCACAGACCGGCGCCCCGAACCGACGGGGGCGGCCGTGAACCACGCGATCACCACGCTGCCGTTGCGGGTCCCGGTTCTCGCGGGCGAGAGCCTGGACTCGTGGCTGCACGCCCTGGCGCAGCGGCACAACAGCTCACCGGGCCAGCTGCTGGCCGCGCTCGGCCTCGGCCGCGGGCAACGCTGGATCCGGCATCTGCTCGACGAACCCGACCCGCGCCTGCTGCAGCGACTCGAGCACGCCGCCGGCCTGCCCGCCGGGCGGCTGCAGACAACGCTGGGAGCGGGCATCGGACCGGCCGCGACGGCGCCTCGGCTGCCCTCGCACGGATCCCGGTTCTGCCCCTCGTGCCTGGCCGAGTCCGGCGGCCGCTGGCTGCTGTCGTGGCGACTGCGGTGGTCGACCGTCTGCCTGCGCCACGAGCGCCTGCTCGCCGACTGCTGCCCTGAGTGCGGCGCTGTCGCGAGGCGCACCCTGGCCGGCGGGATCACCGCCGCGCCGGCCACGGCCTGTCCGGCCATGCCGGTCCGGTCCCGCCGCTGCGGCGGCGACTTCGCCGCAACGCTCACGCCCGCGATTCCCGCCGCGGTCGCGGACGCGCAACGCTGGATCGACCGCGTCGTCGCTGCGGCCCGGACAGCCGACGGCGACCCTGCGGCACGGACGTCGGCCGAGAACGTCGTGGGGGACCTGAACTACGTCGCTGCCTGGCTGCTGAACCTCGACGCCCGCCGGCTGCAGCGGTCGGTCCGCGAGCTCGACCCGCTGCGCCGGGCCGGCCCGCTGCCCCGCAACGGGCGCGCGCCGAAAATCGACGCGGCGCTGGCGGCCGTGCTGCTGCAGCGCGCACATCTGATCCTCGGCGACGACGAACGGGCCGGGATCGCCGAACTCGCCTCGACGGTCTCCGGCCAGCCGGTGTCGCGGCGACTTCCGCCGCCGGGCGGACCGGACCGGCAGTGGGCGGCGACGTCGCCGCTGCTGGCCAACAGGTATCTGCGCGCGGTCGATGCCGACCTGATCGCCTCGGACCGGCTGCGGACGAAATCGCCGACCTCGCTCGCGGCGCACCCGGGCGCGGACCCCGCCACGCGGGCGAGGCTGATCCCGCAACAGCTCTGGCCGGACTGGTCGGGGCGGCTGCTGCCCCCTGCCGGGCACCACGCCGGATTGTTCCGCGCCTGCATCGCGACATTGCTGCTGGTCCCGGGCGCCCGCACCCGCAGCATGAAAACCGTTGCCGCCGCGCTGAACCCGCGCATCACCGGCACCCACATGACCACCGCCCTGCAGGATCTCTCCCCAGTCGGTGGCGAGCCGGTCCTCGACCACGTCCTGATCCTGCTCTGCCGCATCGCCGACCACCTCGACCGCGACGGAGCGCCGATCGACTACCAGCGCCGCCGCGACCTCGTCCCGGCCGACCCGATCGACTGGCCGACCTGGCGGGATCTGGCCTACTCCGCACGCGCGCACCCCGGCGACCTCCGCCCCGGACGCCGCAGCCGGCTGCTGCACGCCCAGCGGCACCTGCACCACCTGCTGACCGGATCCGACCTCGACAACCCCGCCCAGCCGCTGCACTTCCAGAATTCTTCCGACCGCGCACAATTCACGCGGTTCACCACCACGCTGACTCCGCAGCTGCGGAGAGCGCTGCACCAGCACGCCGAAACCGTCCTGAACGATCTCGGGATCGACGAGCCGCCCACCTGGTCCCCGCCCGGCGACCTCGCCGCCGGCCTGACACTGCCCGGCATCGACCCGCACACGCTCGACACCGACAAGATCAGCCGGCTGCTCGTCGACGAACAACGACCGGCCGCGGAGGTCGCCGACCTGCTCGGCGTCCACATCGAACACGTCCGGCTCGCACTGGAACGACTCGATCTCCAGCCCGACGAACCGGCCGCCGCCCTCCACTGGCGTCGCGACCGGGACGCCGCACGGGTGCTCACCCCCGAGTTCTTCGAACGCGAGTACGTCCAGGGCCGCCGCACACTCGCCGACCTGGCCGCCGAAACCGGATTCAGCCGTGCCGTCATCGTCCGCCACGCCCGCAGAACAGGAACCGTCCTCGGCGCGAAGGGCCGCCGGTCGATCCCGATCGACACCGACTGGCTGCGGGCCCAATACCGGGACCGGGCGCGCTCGACCAACGACATCGCCGTCGAAATGGGCATTTCGGCTGCGACGGTCCACAAAGCGCTGACCGAGTCGTCGATTCCCACCCGGCCGCCCGGCGTCGGCAGCCGCACGGAAATGATCACCAGCCTGGACAAGAGCGTCCCGGCACTCGTCCGCGCTGCCGTCGAAGGCACCCTGCACGGCTGGCAACGCCTGCACCGCTTCAGGATCGCCATGGACTTCCCGACCATCGCGACCGCCGCCAGCTACCTGCACATCGTGCCCAGCACACTTGCCCACCAGTTCGACGCGCTCAAGAAATCCCTCGGAGCACCGCTGCTGCACCGCGCCGGAGGCCGCCGACCCCATAAGCCCACCAGCGTCGGAGAACAGCTGCTGCTCGACCTGGCCGACCCGCACGTCCAGCAACTCATGAACGCAGCCCTGCCCCACGCCCCGCACAGGCCCGACGACAACACCCTCGAACAAGCACGACGACTCGCCGCCGCGCCGGCCAAACCACCGCGAACGCGTCCCTACCCCGGCATTCCCGTTGCCCGGCTGCGCATGACCCGCGCCACCCTCGCCGTCCTGGCAGACCTTCGCTCACACCACCCTGCCGAGTTCTACGGACACGAACTGCACCAGCGCATCGGACTCCACCACGGCACCCTTTACCCGCTGCTCAAACAACTCCACGCAGCAGGTTGGCTCACCAGCCGCCCCGAAGACGAAGCCGAATGGCTCGCCGGAGCCCCACCCGGCCGCGGACCCGGCCGCCGCCGCACCTACTACCAACTCACCCCCGACGGCCTCCGCGCCGCCACCCACGAACTCCACCAACCCAGAAGAAACCGCAAACCCAACGGGAACCCGCAACGCAACAACGTTGGGAACCACGATGAACGACCCAGCACATGACCGGCCATGCCGCAAACAAAAGCCGGAACCTACACGAAACGCGGAACCGTCATGCTCTGCCTCGGCGGCGTCTTCGCGGCCGGAAGCATCGTCGTGTTGATCCTCGGTTTGAGTCCTTCCACTGGCGATCCTTCTCGCCCCGTCTCATCGCGAGTCACCCCTGCTTCCTGTCTGTCGTCGTCACCGCCGACGCGTGATTCCTCTCTCGGGCGACTGGGCGATGGCGACCTCAACCGGGCCTTGCGCACGTCTGAGCCGACCAACCTCGATCGGACGCTCGAGCAGCCTCTTCTCGCGCTCGCGACTGAGGTGCTGCTGGCGGACCTGACAGGGGTCGGCCGAGAACGCTTTCCGGACTATCTCCCGGGAGGACCGACAATCCAGACCTATCGGGAAGCACGCGTTCAAGCTGCCGTTGCGCGACGTATCGGCGACACCACGGTCGAGACGCATCTGCTCTGGGCTGGCATCAGCCCGGACGGCCAGCACCTCGAGCGCCAAACTGCGGTGATCCGGCTGCGGTACCTCAGGCAATCCTGGCGGCCGGTGCGCTCCTGAGCTGGCTCGTGAGACTGCACTGGCTGCGCGGAGCCGTCATGGTCTTTGCTCCACAGGGTCCCTGTGACACCGAGCGCCGCTCCGCGCAGACGGCGCTGCGCTCGGCCTCGAAAGTCAGTAGCGGATTTCCTGTCGTGACGGTGTCGTGACGCTTGGGCAGGTTTGCTAGGTCAACAGCTTGGTGAGCCGCTGCTCGACGATTCCTGAACCGGCGAGCCCGTCTTCGGGCAGTGTCGCTGCTTCCTCGGCGCTGATCCGCTGTTGGGTCGGGTGGATGCCGGGATCTTCGTTCGGGTATTCGCGGCGCACGTAGCGGTCCGGGATGAGTGCGTCCTTGTGCGTGAAGGCCGGCATCGGCCAGTCGGCGCGGTTCCAGTCGGGGGACTGGCCGAGCACCAGCCAGGTCCCGTCGTGGAGCCCGACGTCTCCGAATTGGCTGAGCCAGATCGCGTCACCCGGCTGCAGTCCTTCGACGTCGGACAGCAAGGGTACCGAGCCGCGGGCCGGGCCGAAGAAGTACCCGAAAAAGATCGATGGGGACTTCCGGGTGCTCCGCGCTATCATGCCGAGCGCGTACTTGCCGCGCTCGAGCGGTACCGCGAACCAGTCTCCTTCGCGGTACTTCTGTTTCGCGCCTCGCCGCGTCATCCGAGCTCCCCATGAATTTGCAGTCAGGCTGATAGGGCGGATCTTGTTGAGAATCGGGCGGTGGACATCGTACAGGTACTGCTCGAGCCCTCGGGCAGTCTCGTAGTCTTACGTCTCGTGTTCTGGACCTAGAGTTCGCAAGCGATCGACGAGGCCATTTAATTCTACTTTTATCGGCGAGTTCGCATCAGTTGCAGATGAAATTGAACTCCCAGGACATTCCTGGACTCTTCGGCCGGAAGAACCGCAGCTGACGTTGTCTCCCGGCGACAGTAGGCGGCGAATCGAGCTGGGCGTTCTTCGACCTGTCTCCCAGGCCCGTTCGAAGAGAGGAGTCGCACGTGTTGATCTTTGCCGTCGGGGGATGCCTTGGCTCGGCCGTTGGCCGTTCGCCCGAGCTGATCCCGAAATCAGCGCAATCCGCTGGTCAGTGGCGCTGGGAAAGGCTTGCCCATAAAGCCGACATGTTCTCCCGCACGCAGGGCCGTCAGGCCATGCAGGAGAACGGTGCGCCGCAGGCGCTCGATACGGACCACCTGCTTGCGAGCGCCGCGCTGTGGTGGGTGACCGCAGCGGTGGTCGCGATCCTGATCGCGGTCTTTGTCCTCCACCGACACATCCGTTCCCGCCACCTCCGCTCTCGTGTCCGCTACGACCTGCTGCCGACAGCCGCCTTCGACCCGTCGCTGCCTGCCGTTCTGGCTTTCGCGCACCAGTTGGGCCGGGCGCGCCCGGTGCACGGCTGGGTGCCGCGCTCGGTGGTCGGCGTCCGGGTCCGGTTCGGCACCGACCCGGAATTCGGGAAGATGATCATGAGCATCGAAGGGCGGGAGTCCATCGCCGGTGTGCTGAACAAGCTCAGCTATCCGCAGGTGGAAATCCGCCGCGCGACGCCGCCCGGCGACGGAGAAACCACCCTCGCCGATGGAGGAGAGACCACCCCGGGCGGCGTGCCGGAGAAATGACCCCGACGGCCGCCGCCCGGGACTGCTGACGCTCTACTTCGCAGCGGCTTTTTTCGTGGTGCGGTTGCGGCGGGGTTTCTCGTCCTGCTTCAGGCTTTCCTCGTAGGCGGCGACCACGTTGGCCGGGATGCGACCGCGTTCGGAGATGGCCCAGCTGTTTTCGACGGCCCACGTTCGGATGGCCTTGGAGCGCTCGCGGTCCTCGGTGGTTGGTGCGGCCGTGGCGGGGCCGGCGGTCTTGCGGCCGCCGGTGCGGCGGGCGGCCGCGATGAACGACGCGAGTTGGTTGCGCAGGGCGGCGGCGTTGTCGTCGGAGAGGTCGATTTCGTAGTGGGCGCCGTCGAGTCCGAAGGGGACGGTCTGGCTGGCTTGGGTGCCGTCGAGGTCGTCGATCATCTCGACGAGGACTTTCTGTGCCATGGCGGTGATTTCTCCTGGGATCGGGGAAGCGAGCGATCCAGACCATAACAAGTGGTCCACTGTGGCCGGTCGGCGGCAAGAATCATTGCGGCCGGTCGTGGCCTTGTCTCCTCAGCGAACCCGCGCGGATGGAGGGGATCGACATGGCTGAGGGAGCGTTGCGGAACGTCGGATGGCTGGGAGGAGAAGCGTCCGCCCCGGTGGGTGCGGCGTGAGCCGGGACGGTGTTCACGTGGCGCGTGCCGAGTTGGTGCTGGCGCGACCGCCGCAATTCGCGTTGAAGGCGTTGCCAGTCCGGCCGGACGATCCGTTGCAGTCGTTGGCGAACGCGCTGGGCGACGTCCGTCCGGATCTCGGCGAGTCCGTCGACGTATGCCTGGACTTGGTGCCGCTGACCCCGGCGCGGATCCGGCATGTCTCGCGGAAGCACCAGCCGTCGGGCGATTCCGCAGGTGTGTTGCGCGCGGTGGGTGACGGGCTCGCGGAGGTTGTCGGCGCGTTCCTTCCGGCAGCGCGCGGGCAGGGACGGTTCTCCTCCCGGCAACCGGCACGGAAGCCAGTGCCGCAGAACAAGTTCCTCACCGACGAGCCCGTGTTCGCGATTCAGCTGCTATTGCGGTGCGCGTCGGAGATCCCCGGACGGGCCGAGGCGCACCTGCGGAGCGTGATCGGTGCGTTCGATGTCTACCGCGGCGAGAACTACTGGCGTTTGCGCGGCGTGCGGTTCGTCGGCCGGCACCTGGGTGCAGACCTGCCGGTGGTGCGGTGGTTGTTCGACCGGCGGTTCGCGAGCGGACTGGCGAAACCTCGTCGTGACTCACTGGTCACGGCGAGCGAGATCGCTGCTTTGCTCAAGCCGCCGTCGGGCCGGTGTCTGTCTCCGGTGATCGCGCGGAGCCGCGGCTGGGTTCTGCCTGCGCCGCGCGAGGTGCCGAGCTACCGGCCGGACGCCGGTCTGGTGCGGCTGGGCTACGTGACCGACGTGAACGGTGAGGAGCGCCTGGTCGGTATCCCGAAGCGGGAGTTGCTGTTCTCGGCGCGATTCGGCAAGGCCGGGTTCGGAAAGACGGAAGAGGCGCTCGCGCAGGCGATCGAGATCGCCCGTGCCGGCGGCGGGATGTGGTTTCTCGACCCGCACGCGGACGGCTGGCAGCGCGCGAAGCCCTATCTGTCGGACCCGGAGCTGCGGAACCGGCTCTGGGAAATCAATCTCGACGTCCGAGGACGCGGGAAGCGGCTGCCCGGCTGGAACCCGCTGAGCATGCAGGGCTACGACGAAACCGACATCGAGGACCGCGTCGACGCAGTGGTCACCTCCTTCGCCGCGGCACTGAGCTGGGGTGACGCCGCACCGCGGGCGAAGTCGATCCTGACGAAGGCGTGCGAAGCGCTCTGCTACGTCGCAATGCGGGTTCCGGCCGAGTGCGCGCCCACGATCTTCCAGATCCCCACGTTGCTGGACGACGCGGACTGGCGCGAGGAAATCCTGGGCTGTCTGCGGCCGAGCGTGCGCAGGTACTGGACTGATTCCTTTACCCGGCTTGCTCCGGATGCGACGACGGTGGTCACGAACATCATCAACCGGCTCCGGACCAGCCCGACGCTGTCGGCGTTCCTGGGATCGTCGGTCACCACGTACGAGGTCCGGAAGGCGATGGACGCGAACCGGATCGTGTTCGTGTGCACCAGCGGGGCCGGCGAGACGAGCAAGCTGATCACCTCGTTCATGATTTACGACCTGTTCCGCGCGGGCCGGTCGCGCGCGAACACACCCGTGGAGAAACGCCGCAGGTTCGACGCGTTCATCGACGAACTCGCCGCGGTCGACGGCGCGGCTAAGGGCTATGTCGCGGCGATCCTCGAGCAGATGCGGAAGTTCCAGGTCCGGCTGCACGTGATGAACCAGATGCCCGACCGCCTCGCCGCGGAGACCCGTCGTGCGCTGCTGCAGAACCAATCGCTGCTGATGACCAGCGCCGCGGCGATCGACGGCGCCCGCACGGTCGCGCGCGAGTTCGGAGGTCTCGTCCAACCGGCCACGATCACCGAACTGGAGCAGTTCCACCACGTGGTCACGGTGACCCTGGGCGGGCAGCGGACGACGCCGTTCAAGATCCGCGGCCTGCACGTGGACGACGAGTTCGCCGAGCACTTCCACCCGGAGTGGAACGACAAAGTCGACGAATGCCTGGACCGCAATCTCCGCCGCCGCCCGATCGGCGAGGTCCTGGACGAACTCGAAACCCTCGACGAACGCATCATCGCTGCCCTGCACGGCGGAGAACCGCCCCGATCGCAGCGCGGCAGGCCGCCGGGGCGGGGGAGCGGGGCCGCTGTCGATCTCGACGGCGGCGAGATCGAGTCCAGTGTGGAGTGACGGATGGTGCTCGATCCGTTCCAGCTGCAAGCGCTGCTGCTCACGTACTGGCACCGGCTCGTCTCGACCGATCAGCTGGGGCGGTTGATCGCACCGGGCCTGCCGTTGCGCACGGTCCGGCACAAGCTGGCGGTCCTGCGTCGGACGGGCCTGCTGGATGCGGTGACCCGCGAGCACAGCCCACGAGCCTGGTACGCCACGGCGGACGGCGCGGCGATGGCGGAGGTGTCCGACGCGGTCGAGCCGAGGCAGTACCGGGTCGCGGATCCCGAGGTGGCGCAGGTTCTGCTCGCGCACAGTCTCGACGTGGTCGAGACTGGTCTCGCGTTCGTCGAGACCGCCCGTGCGCACGGCCATGACTGCGGACCACTGTCCTGGACGCCGGAAGTCGCGCACCACCGCGACGGCCGCCGCGCCACGGTCATCGCGGACGCGGTCCTGCACTACGTGCTCGACGAGGGAAGCCGTTCTCAGCGCATCTTCTTCCTCGAACTCGACCGCTCGACCATGCCTGTCGCGCGCCTGGCGCAGAAGCTCGTCGCGTACGTGCGCTACCACGACTACGTGCCCCGCCGACCTGGCGCGAGCCCGGTCTGGCGCGCCCGGTACCCGCGTTTCCCCCGTGTCGTGATCGTCCTGTCCGGTGCTGCGGAGCACGTGCTAGAACGCCGGCTCGCAGATCTGCGCGCTCACGCGCAGGCACTGCCTCCGGTCGCGTCAGCTAGTGATCGGGTCGATCTGGTCGTGACGACGTTGCGGCGGCTGCAGAACGAAGGGGTGCTCGCCGACGTCGCCGTGCCCATTCTCGGCACGGACACGCGCCGCCGGTCGTTGTTCGCGCCGCTCCGCGGGAACACACGATGAACAGCGAAGAAGCAGGGGAGGCTGTCCAGCAGTTCGGGTTGTCGCCGAGGTTGCGGCAGCGTCGATTCGCGCTGTTGCCGTTGCGCGGTGAGGGCACGGTGTTCACCGAGTCGCAGGGGCGGCTGCCCGGGGATACGACCGCGCCCGCGGATCTCGCCGACCTCATCTCGTCGATCTCGACCGTCGGTGTTTTGCAGCCGGTGCTCGTCGAGGAGGTCGCGTCGCGGGAAGGCCGCGCTCCGGCGATGAAACTCGCGGCCGGGGAACGCAGACTCCGCGCGTGCCGCTGGGGTGCGGTGCACCGGCCGGACAATCCGCACTTCGCCGCACTGCCCGCAGTCGTCTGCCCTGGCCCGTTGTCGGACGAGGAGCGGCGAATCTGGCAGCTGGTCGAGAATCTGGCCCGGGAGAACCTCCGCCCTGGCGAGTTGGCCGCAGCCCTCGTGCTCGACCGGTGCGCGGTGTTGCTGGGCAAGCTGCTCGCGGGCGGACACCCGGTGCCTGCCGAGGTCTATGCCATCGACGACCCGATCGCCCGCTTCGCCGCGATGGAACGCATCCGCGGCAGCGACCGCAGCTGTGCCGCCCCCTGGTCAGAGGTCCTGACCAGACTCGGCCTGCAACTCACTCCCCGCAAGGCACGCGAGCTCGTCCGCGCCTTCGCCGAGATGCCACGCGAACTCGCCGAGGAGATGGATGAAGCCAAAATCAGCCTGCACACCCGTATCCGGTTCATCGAACTGCGTCGCGGACGCGAGGATGCCGCCGAAGAAATCTGGGCCGCGGTCAAAGAAAACGGCCGGATCCGGCTGCTCGGCACCGCGCTCGCGCACGCCAACGATCGAGACCTCTCCGCCGAAGAGGCCCTCGCAGCGGCCGAGGAAACACACCAGCACGCCGATGAGGCCCGCGCCGCCAAGCTCCGGGCTCAACCGGCCGACGAGTACCTCGCCGAGGAGAAGGCACCGCCGGTGGACCAAACACTGGTCGACGCGGCGCTCACCGCACTTCGTGCGCTCGTGCATGCGGTGTCTGCCGGAAACCGGCTGCACGAGCACGACGCCTCGTCCCTGCGCTTGCTCACCGATCATCTCGCCGACAATTCAGGGAGTACGCCGTGACCGTATTTCTCGGCCAGCCAGGTTCCACCGCGCCCGCCGCTGCCTGCGATTGCCGCCGATGTCCGTGGTACTCCGGCGAGGACGCCGAGCCCGGCGTCACCATCGCTCCGTTGTGCTCCGGCTGCAATTCCGACTGCAGCTACTGCGGCTGTGCCCGCGCCGACCTGCCTGGCCCTGCTCGGCAATCGGCGTGCGGCGCTTGCCCGATCCGATGCGGTTCCCGCGTCGACATCCGCGCCTGGATGAGCGACGTCGGCGGCACCTTGGAGTTCGACGACATCGAGTTAGCCGGCACGCTGCCTGCCGGGCTGCCCGCGTTCATCCCGCAAATCGACGGCTCGCGCCAGGACCAGGTCGACGCCGCACTGCACTGGCCCGCCTATGCGGTCGGCCTGCGGCGGGTGTTCTCCCTGGCGAGCCACGAGATCTTCCCTCGCTGGCGAACCGGCGAAACCGCGGCCGAGGTTCTCGGTCTACCGCCCTCGACGCTAACGGTGTTCTCCGGCTACGGCGAGGACCCGCTCGTCGAGATGTTCTGGACTGTCCGCGACCGCGAACGCCTCATCGAGCGGATCGCCACGCTCAGGTTCGACCTCGTCCTCGCCCCGAACTTTTCGGTCTACGGGAACTGGCCCCGAGCGGAGCACCTGCTGAACATGCGCAGGTCGTTGCTGATTGCTGCCGAATTCGCCGACGCGGGAGTCTCCGCGGTCCCGAATCTGTACTGGTACCGGCTCGAAGACCTCAAGCGCTACGTCGACTGGCTCGGAACCGCGGCCCCGCCGGCCGTCGCGATCAACCTCCAGACCGTGCGGGAGAGCGGCAACTGGGACACCTGGACCCTTCCCGGGCTGCACTGGCTCGCCGAGAACCTTCCGACTCAGTTGCCAGTCGTCCTCACCGGACTCTCGCGGCGCGACCGGATCGCCACCGCGGTCGAACTCTTCGGTGAACGGCTGGTCCTGGTCAGCCAGAACCCCGCCCAGTACGCCCTTCATGGGGCCGTCATGACCGAGGAAGGCCGCCGCGACCTGCACGCACGGACTGCCGACGCGTTCGCGCAATCGGTCCGCTACATGGCCTCCCTTCTGCCCCACAGCACCGTTCCCGGCGGTGCCCGATGACACGGCACGTCTGGGTCCTCCTGGCCTGGTCCTCCGAGTACGGCGCGGCGACAACACCGGTCGGAGTGCTCGGCCTTGACCTCCTCGACGCAGCCGAGGTTTTCGTGGAATGGGTGCCTCGTATCTACGAGCCCGCGACCCTGTGGCGGCAGCGGATAGCCGGAACCTCGGCTGACGAGATCGCCATCAACATGGGGATCTGGGAGAACTCGCCCGTAGCGCCGGCCGCGCGCGTGGAGTCGTTGAGCGACGGAGGTTTGGCCGAGGCGGTGCAACGGCAGGTCGACGACCTTCTCGCCAGCGGCTGATCACCAATTCCGATGGGCACGAACTCCAAGGCCTCCCACGCCGTCTACGCCATCGCGCCGACGGCTGGCGGCGTCGTGCCAGCCGAGGCTGTCGACGCACCGGCCGAGGAGTACCCGCAGCACCTGATCGGCGTCATCGCACATGAGGAAACAGCGGAAACCGACGCGGAAGAGGCGCTCGAAAAGCTGGCCGTGCTGGCAGCCGGCGGCGATCCAGAAGGCCCGCCGGAGTTCGACTTCGCGAGCACAGCCGACCACTACGACGCAGTCACAGCAGCCGCGGAGGATGTTATCGCGGCTGCCGGCGCGCTCGATCCGGAACAAGCGAACGCGCTGCAGCAGAAGACGCACGAGTTGTGCAGGCAGTTCCTGGCGGGTCTCGAGCACGAGGACCTGCTCGACCTCGCCGGCAAGAACGGCTTTCAGTATCCCGAACTGGCAAGCCTGGACGAGACCGCACCGTCGCCGCTGACCTTCTGGCTCGACCCGGCCGCCGCGGACGACGAACAGAAAAAGACCATCCAGGCGATCGCGCTCAACCGCCACGCGCTCCTGATCGCTGGCGGCAGCGTGGGCGGCAAGACAGTGGGCGAGTGGTACCCGGCCGCACCGGAAACCCTGGCGGACAACACATTCGCCGCGCACCTGGCAGAGGTGGCGCAGCATCAGCAACAAGGCGGAGCGGCTCTCGCGAGTTCGATCGCCGCCCTCATCGACGAAGAGAACAAGTTCGTTGCCGCACATGCCTCTCCGGAGTTGATCGAGGCACACCGCTCCCAAGTCGACGCCGCCCTGACCGCCGTGACCTGGGACCAGCTGGCGCCGGCGATCGCGCAGGCCCAGGCCTCGGGATCGCTCGACGACACTGCAACGCAGGTTCTCGGTCCGCACCAAATGCTGAAGCTGCTTCGCACGTCGACCCCCTCGGCCGAGCACACTGACCTCATCGCGATCGCAACCGCGCGAACGGACCAACTCAAGTCCGCCAGCGCCCTCGCGGAGGAGCTGAAGGGCCTCGCAGCGGGTCAGCCGCCCGCACTGGGGGCGAGCGGCGGCGAGCAGGCGGCGCTCGAGCTTCTCGCGAAGACTCGCGATCTCAACCAGCTCGTCAGCGAGATGGGCGCCTGGAACAGCCTTGCCCCGGCACCGGACTATCAGAGCACCCTCAAGCCTTGCCATGCCGCTCTCGCAGGATGGCTCAAGGAACAGAAGCTGACCGAGCTGCGAGAGTTCCTGACGCACAACGGAATTCTGGACAACGCCGCCAAGATGTCGCGGTCCAAGCTGCTCCTGGCAGTTCAGCAGCACATCGGCACGGACAAAACGATGGCCGGCGCGCTCGCCACCACCATCAAGGGACAGAACAAACCCACCGCGCCGTCGCCGACAGCCAAGCCGACCAGCTTCGTCTACATGGCGGCAAACCCGAAGAGCGCGTTCGGCCACCAGCACGCCCAGATGGTCGCTGCCCTGCGCGCCGCACAGTCTGCGCAAACAGCCACACCACAGCCCGTCGACGCCGCAGCAGTCGAGAACTGGGACTTCGGCTCGGGAAAGCCCGCCGCACTGGGCGGAACCCACCCCAAAACCGTCCACACCGGACCCGACGGAAGGACCTGGCTCGCCAAACGCGAAGGCACGCCCCGCGACGGCGCGGTCACGCACGCCGAGGCCGCGGCGTCCCGCATGCTCGCCCGCGCGGGCTTGCCGTGCGTCCCGGTGTACGCGTCGAAGATCGACGGAATTCCGGTGAGTCTCCAGCCGATGCTCACGGGTGCCAAGGAAATGTCCACCCAGCCTGGTTCATGGACTCAGGCAGACGTCGACTCCCTGGTCCGGCTCCACGTCGCGAACTGGGCGCTCGGCAATCACGACGGGCACAGCGGGAATGTCCTGCGCACGAATGATGGGGGTCTGGTCCCCATCGACCTCGGTCAGGCGTTCAAGAACTTCGGCCGCGACAAACTCAGCCTCGACTACCGGCCCTACACCAACCCCCTGCACCACATGGCTTACGACGCTCACCTCAAAGGCGGGCTGGCGAAAGGCGTCCGCGTCGATCCTTCAGCTGCCCACCCGGTCATCCGAAGCATCGAGTCCATCCCGGACGTCGAGTGGCGCGCGATGATGCACGAAGCGGCGCATCGCGGCGCAAGCCAAGCGATGAAGTGGTCGCAGCCAATGCGCGCCCGCGCCGCGAAGAAGCACGGAGTCCCCGAAAGTGCCGTGACCAAAGACCAGATCGCGGAGGCGCTCCTCGACACCGCGGTCGAGCGCAAGAACAACCTGCGCAAGGACTTCGTCCAATTCTTCACGAAAGAACTCCAGCTCAGCTCCGCATCGGCCCTCCAGTACCTGGGCAAGAGCTGATGGGCACCAACTCGAAGACCTCGCACACGACGTACTCCGTGTCTCCGACATCGGGGAGCCCGGTTCCGGAAGCACCTGCCGGAGAACCGGTTCTTCCGCCCACAGAAGCCACTTTTGCCGGCCAGACGGCGTTGACCCAGATTCCCGAAACTCCCGAGACCGGGCAAGCATATGGCGAACCGGTTCTCGTCGGAAGCGACGACCTGCTGGCATCAACGGCGACGCTGGTGACCTATCAGAGTGCGGACGGTCCGCGCACAGTGCTCTACGCTCGCCTCGACGAAGACGCCGAGGCGAAGCTGCTCGACGCCCTCGACGTAGGTTCGAACCTGGTCGCCAAAGAGGTGGAGCAGACGGTCCAAGGCCGGGTTCCGCTCGACGAAAAGAACGAGCTGGCGGAGAAGCTCATCAGTACGGCGAAGAGCGTGAACCACCACATCACCAACGAAGACCTCACTCCGGGGCACGCACCGGCAACCACCGTCGCCAAACTGGACGCTGCGAAAGCTGCGCTTTCCGCAGTGATGGACGCCGCCGGCGAGAACCCCGGTGCGGCCGAAGTCGAGATGCTCCAGCACTACCAGAACAAGCTCGCCGCGCTCGATCATGCTGTGGCCACCGCCACCAAAATCGCGCAGGTTCAACCCTTCACCTACGAAGGGAAGACGCTTGCCACCATGATGGTGCCGTCCACGCCGGCCGACGCGACGAGCGATCACGCCGTCGCGGCGCTGAGGGACGCCACCCGCATCAAGCCGACGCTCGACCCCGAGACCGGTGAAGCGAGCTGGAACGGCACCGAAAGGTGGACCGACGTCTCGGCCAAGGAATATGCCATCGAACTCGGCGACGGTTTCCAAGCGGTGTACCGGCCCTACAGCCTCAACGATCCGAAGACGACCGAGTACTCGCTGCGCGGCCGCCTGGAAATCGTCGCACCCGCCGGTCAGGGCAATGGCCCGGAACTGGTGAATCGGCTCGGCCAACTGCACCTCGCCAACCGGCCGATGAGCCCGGAGGAAGGAGAACACAGCTATCTCAACGCCAACGTCGTGGCCCAGAACCTCGCCCAGAACACGAGCATTCAGGAGGCTCGCAAGACCGGCGACCACCTCGAGGACATGGTCCGGCAGGAACTGTTCCACGAACGAGCCCACGAAGCAGTCGGCATGACCGACGCTCAGCTCGCGCACTTCGCGAAGGAACTCCAGCTCGAGGCTCATACGCGAGCACTGCCTGCGAAAGTCGGAGTCCTTCGCGACGCAGTCGCCCAAGCCACCGGGTTCGCCGACGGCACGGCTCTCGCCGCGAGCCCCGGCTACGATCCGACGCCGCGAAAGGTCGGCGGTTGGTTCACCTGGAGCCGGTTCGACGTCGGCAACGCCGCGGACAAACTCGCCAGCGCCGCCGAGGGGAAGTCCCTCGTCCATGCGAGCTCCCCGGACGGCCTGCGGATGATGCTGAAAACCGGGCTGCTCGCCTCCTCCGAACGTCGGCTGACGATGGGAACCAAGCGCTCGATGGGCAAGAGCGAAGACGTCGACAAGCTCACCGGCGGGGCCAGCTCAGTGTTCCTGCGGGTACTGAAGACGCCGACCTCCACCGAGCCCCACCCGCGACTCATCTGGGACGACCCATCGCGTCTGCTCGCCCGCACTGACTACTACGGTGCCAACGCCGACACCTTCGGCGTCATCAACCCGGCGAAAGCCTCCGAGTACTCGAACGGGAACCCTGCGACGCGTGACCCGTTCAAGATAGCCAAGTTCACGAACCCGTCGAACGAGGTGATGTTCGGCGACGGCATCGATTTGCTCGGACCGGAAGGCCCCAGCAGGATTAGCTGCGGATCGGAGACACTGCGCAACGAACTCCACTCGATGCTGGCCGCCAAGGGCGTCACTCACATCGCCGGAAAGCCCGTTGGCGACGTGGTCGTCTTGTAGCGGAAGGAGCAGAGATGCAGGCTGGTTTGGATGAGGCGTGGATTCGGCTCGTCGGCTTGCTCAACGGCCGCGACGGCGAGGAGCGGGGCGACCAACTGCCGGGAGCCGAGCTGAGAGTGACCGAGGACGGCAGCGAGGTCTTCCATGCTGCGCTGGGGCGGCACGCTCGTCGCGAGGGCGCCATCTTCTGGATTCGTCCCATTGTCGCGAGGGAGACCGATTCAGCCACCGGGTTGCCCGCATTCGACCTGCAGGTCAACCGCCGCCGTGCGCTCGACGTCACCGAGGCGCGGGTGGACGGGCCGTGGCTAGAGCTGACGCTGGCCACCGGCCAGGTGGCGGTGATTCGGCCTGCATCAGGGCCGCGGCTCGCCATGCTTGCCGATTTCGACTCATGGCTCGCAACGTTGCCAGCTCGCACAACTGCGCGGATCGACCAGCTCGAGGATGACTCCGAGGTGGCCTGAAGCCCGGGCCGTGCTTGCTGCGACGTCTGGCAGTGAGCTGGAACGTTCGCGGTCCTTGGGCGAGGTTGGCAGAGAATGCCAGAAAGCGCGGGCCGCTATTCTGTCCGCGTGGAGTTCCGAGAGTTCGACGGCAAAAAGGTTCAGCGTCCTTCGCTGGATCTTGAGGATGTGCGCGCTGAGAGCGCCGGTTTCCGAGGCGAGTTCGCGTACGATCTGGCTTCGCTCGTCGGGGCTGACCAGGCTGGGGTCGTGGGCGAGGGCGAGGTCGTCCGTTCGATGGTGAAGCAGGTCAACCTCGCTGGCGCCACGCTGGACCCTCTGGACATGCGGGATTCCGTTTTCGCAGGCATCGACTTTTCTCGCGCCAAGTTGCCCCGGGCGACGGCACAGCGGATCGAGCTGGTGGACTGTCGCGCGGCGGGTGTCCAGCTGACCCTGCTTCAGGCGTCGGATGTGTACGCCGAGGACTGCCAGTTCGACTACGGAATCATCCGGATTGACCGGGTCAAGCACGCGGTCGCTTTTTCGGGATGTTCGTTTCGCGAGACGCTTCTGGCCGGCGATCTGTCCAATGTGGTCTTCGTCGATTGCGTGTTCGCCGGTACGGAGTTCGAAGCGACGGCCGCGGCGGGATGCGATCTGCGCGGTTCGACGTTCGAGGGCGTGAAGGGGCTGTTGTCGTTGCGTGGTGCGCGGATCAGCAGTGAGCAGGCGCTCTCGGCCGCAGCGGCGATCGCAGCCGAGAGCGGCCTCATCGTGCGGGACTAACGGCGCTTGTTCCAGTTGTCCCAGCCTGGCCGGTTGTCGAATTTCGGGCGGTCGTCCCACGAAGGCCGGCTGTCCCACTTCCCGCCGGGGGCAGGTGGAGGCGTCCATGATGAGAACACGGTCGTCAGGCAGCGCAGGGAGTTCGCGATTCGCCGGTCAAGCGGCGCCGCTGTTTCGGGCATGACGGAGCACTCCTTCCAGGACGGTGATTTTGCTGTTGACGCAGTAGTTGGTCCGGGTGCCGTCGAGCCGCTGGTGCTCGAAGAACCGGTTCGCGGGCTGGCCTCCTCCACAGAAGTCGAAGTACGGGCAGCTGGTCCGGCAGCGGCGGAGCCCCTCCAGGTATTCCTGCACCCACGCTGCACGTGTTCCCTTCGCGATCAGCGTGTCCAGGGGCGTGTGGAGCACATTGCCGCACGCGAAGTCGCCGAGGCGGGGCGAGGTGAACCCGGCTAGTTCCGGTGAGATCAGCGTGACGGTGCCGTCGTGGGCGACGGTCGGCAGCGGGTCCACCTGCGCCGCAGCTGTGCGCCTGGTTCTGTCGAGGCCGTGCGCGTAAGACAGCACACGGTCGAGTTCGCGCAGCCGCACTTGGGGGTCCGCGGTCCAGGCGGAGGCGAGCGCGGCCCAGAACTCTTCCAGTTGCGCAGTGTCGCGGTGGTTGTCGTGGGTGTTGACGCCTTCTTGTTCTTCGATGTTGACGCCGAGCCACGTGGCACCGAGTTCGGCCGCGAATTCGTACAGTCGGCGCGCTCGGGCCGGTGTCGGGTCGGACACCACGGCGATGATCGAGACCTCGTGCCCGTGCCGGGCGAGGGTCTTGATGCCGCGCAGGATGCGGGCAAACGACTCCTTGCCGGTGAGGTCGGTCCGGTGCCGGTTGTCTTCGGCAGGTCCGTCGATGCTCACCCCGACGTGCACGTCGCGTTCGCGGAAGAACCGGCACCACTCGTCGGTGATGAGGGTGGCGTTCGTCTGAATGCCGTGTGCGACGGCCATCCCGGCGAAGGAGTCCATCAGCGCTCCCAGCCGTGCGGTGCCGAGCGTGAGCGGTTCACCGCCGTGCCAGCACACTTCGACGGTGTCGTTTTCGGTCCACGGTCTGATCGAGGCGGCCACCGCGTCGGCAACCTCACGGGACATGGTCAGCTTGCGTCGGCGGAATGGCAGGTAGCAGTAGCTGCAGTCGAGGTTGCACAGGGTTGTCGGCTGGAGGATCACCGAGTCCGGTCTGGTGAACAGGACGTCCGATGCCATCGTGCTGCTCCCTCCTCGTCGAAATGGGCACGGTTCGGCCCGTACGTTCGAGAGAACCAGGCGAGGAGCGAGGGTTCGGCCCCTCAACGTGGACGAAGGGTCCCCGTCGCGGCGGCGGAGAGTGGACGAACCGTGGACGTTGTCGGCCTGCGCAGCCCGTTCGCCCCAGTACCGTGTCTGGCATGGCAGGCGAGCGTCGTCCCAACTTCGTGTTGATCGAGCTGCGGGAGAGCAGGGGACTCTCGCAGCAGGAACTCGCCGTGGAGCTGAATCGCCTCGCCACCACGAAGTACAACCGCGAAACGAACCTCACCAAGAAATCCGTGTGGCGCTGGGAAGGCGGAGACACCGTCAAACCGAAGGGCATCTACCAGCTGCTGCTGTCCGACTTCTTCGACGTCCCGACCGGCGAGCTGGGCTTCCTCCGCACCCACCACGAACCGGCACCCGCATCCGGTACCGCCGATCCGACCGGCCCGTGCTCCGATCCGGAAGTGGACCGCGAACAGCACGAGTGGCGCGAAACCCGCACGTCGCTGGGCCGAACTCGCCGCGCTCTGGCCCTGGTCGCCGAACAGCTCTACCCCGACTATTCCGTTCCCGGTCTCGAAGGCTGCGGTGTCATCGCCCACCCTGACTGGATCCCGCCTGCACCGGTGTCGTTGGACCAGGTCGCTCTGCGGCTCGACCCGGACCTGGCACCGGCGACGGTCACCGGCGGCGAACCCGAGGCCGCCTCGGTCAGGCCGTGGTGCGCGCCCGGCGTGCGTTATCGCCGCTACCACGACGCGATCCGTGACCTGGCCAGCCCACGCTTGTTCGAGAACCGCCTGTGCTTCCGCCTGGCCTCTCTCGACTGGACAGCCAACAGCATGCGGTTCGGACACATGGGTTTCTTCGATGCGATGGACGTCAACGAAGCCCTGGCCCACGAAACGGCCGAGGAGCATCTCGCGCGCGATCACGACGGCCGGCTCGTGACGACCAGGCCGTCGTGGCGGAACCTGCGGTTCCGCAGCCGCGTCGGGCACCCGTTCGACCTTCGCCGCCGTCCGCTCATGGGAGCGGTCGGAACCCTCACCATCCGCGGAGGCGACTCTCCCAGCGTCGTGCTCCACCACCGCGACGGCAGCCGAGTCGCCGGCGGAGGAGGCATGACGCATCTGCTGCCTGCCGGGATCTTCCAGCCCTCCAGCGTGCTGCCCGCCGCCATCAGCGCCGACTTCTCTTTGTGGCGCAACATCCAACGGGAATTCGCCGAAGAACTCCTGGGCCACGACGAGTACGACGGCAGCGGCCAGCCCATCGCCTACGACAGGCTCGAGCCGTTCGCGACCATGGACCGCGCTTTCGCCGAAGAACGAATCCGGGTCTGGTGCCTCGGCGTCACCATGGACGCGCTCACCCTCGCCGGAGACATCCTCACCGTCGCTGTCATCGAGCCCGACACCTACGACACCCTCTTCGGCGCAGCGGTCGAGTCCAACACCGAAGGAGCGGTCCCGTCCCGAGCGCTGCCGTTCGAGGGCAACACCCTGCGCCACCTCCGCGAAGACGGCACCCTTTCACCAGGCGCGGCCGCGGCCCTCCATCTCGCGTGGACTCACCGGGCCCTGCTCCTCCACGGCGGCCGGGAGACGCCGGTCGCGTAGCCCTTCAACCCCGAGGCCGCCGAGTCGAGCGAACGATGACGCCGCGGACCTGTATCGGGCTCGTGCCCGTTCGCCGTGTCTCCCATGCCATCGCGCGCGGTCCGGGGAGGCGACGTGGAGCTGCTGAGAACCGTCGAGTGGGTAGCGAACCACGACGAGGCACACGGCCAGCTGCTCGTCCGAGGAACGAGCCTCGGCGGAATGATCGATTGTGCGTGTGCGTCGGTGGCCGGACGGTTTCCGTACGGTCGGCTGCACCTGCTGAGAGTGGGCTGGTGGACGACAGCGCCGTGTCGATGCCGTCGGACGATCGCCGTCTCCAACCACCCCAGCTGGCACTACCGACCGGCGCACCGTGGCGGCGGCGGCGCTTGGTACGGCGCGGAGGTGCGGGTCGAGGTTCGCCGTGACGGCTGAAACCCTCGTATGGTCCATCGCGGCCACCGTCGTCACGGGCATCGGCGGGGTAGCCGCGCTCCGGTGCTTCCTGGCGACGCGCCGCCGGTACGAACTCCTCCTTATCGGTGCCGTGGTGGTTCTCGCCGCCTGCACCGCTGTATGGCCGCCGGCACTGAGGCTGGCGGTAGTGCCGTTCGGCGCATTCGGGTTGCCAGCTGCCGTTGTCGACCTCGCCGAGCACCGGATCCCGAATCAGCTCAGCGCGATGTTCGCCGCGTCCGGGGCAGTGGGAATCGCCGTCATCGGTGTTGGTTCGGGCACGCCGGAGATGCTGCTTCGCGCCGCGGTCGGCGGCTTGGGATGGGGCGGGCTTTTGCTCGGGTCGTTCGTTGTCAGCGGACAACCTGGTCCTGGTGACGTGAAACTCGCCCCGTCGCTGGGGATGCTCGCGGGCGCGGCGGGGTGGCCTGTGATCGGATCAGCAATCGCGATCTCCTACCTGATTGCCGGATGCGCCGCACTGGCGCTCGTGCTGTCGAGCCGGCGGCAGGCACGAATTCCGCTGGCCCCGGCGATGGCGGGCGGGACGGTGTTGGCCGTGACGATGACATCGCTGGCCGTCTGAATGAACGGTGACCGGGGTGGCCGTGTCTTGCGGGAACCGGTAACGAGAGGGGTTTGCCCGTGAGTGAGCAGATGTGGTCGGAGGAAATGCTCGATTACGCCGCAGCCAACGCGGCCGACCGTTTCGACCTCGACCAGGACGAAGCCCGCGACATGGTCGGCATGGTGTCCGAGGCGCTGGAGGAGGGAGGCGACGCCGTCGACGACGCCGCCTGGGACGTGCATCAGCACGACACTTCCGTCCCCGGTGAAGACTTTGTCGAGAACGTAGCCGACAGCTTGGGGTACGACCTGGAGTAAGCAGGCCGCCGGACGGTTCACCCTGCGGCGCCCCAGACGTCTGCGCCGCGGTCGGACCATCGAGATCAGTCTTCGAGACGTTTGTTGACGAGGTTGACGGTCTTGCCGATGCGGATCGGTGCGTCGGCGGGGCCGCGCCAATGGCCGGCGACGAGGGTCCGGCGTCGCAGTTGACGGCCGGGCCCATAGGCCTGTCGACGGACGAACGGCCCGACCGGGAACCGGACTCCGACTGTGCGGCCGCTCGGCTCGGCCGGTCGCGTGGCGGATCGCGGCGGTGTCCGGCTGACGGACACAACGCGTACCGGCGAGGTTTCCAGCCCCGCCCGTTCCGCGCGACGGCGTATGGTTCGCGGAAGGTGCTCGTCTTCGGCGACGGTGAACGAATTCGGACGGCAGAACAGCCAAGCCGCGATCACGATCGGAAGCCAAGCAGTTGTGGTTTGCCCGGCGACGACCCTGTGCGGGTCGAGCAGCCGCGGTCCGTCGGCAGGATCGGCGATCACTGGTGCCGCAGTATGTCCAAACGGCAGGTAGATCTCGTTATCCCAGGTCAGCTCTGCGTGGAGCGTTCGGGCGTAACGGGCAGCCTCTGCGGCGGAAAGACTGGCACTGCGCAACGCCTTCTCGACGGCTGAATAGTCAGTCGCGCTCCAGAACGTGATCCATACACCGTTCGACGGGTCGTCGATGAGGTCTGTCGGCCCCCACGAGAACGCGACAATGGGAACGTTCGCCCCGTCGGTCCTCGTGTAGGTCGCCAGCGGCGCAGGGAACAGCGCAAAGCCAGTGAGGGCAGGAAGTTCCTCCGGTTCGATCTCCCATTGGTCTGTGACGCTTCGCGCGGCGTGCTGGACGAGCTGGGCAATGTCCTCGGTGAAGTAGAACATCTTGGCTTGGCTCAGCCGTCGGTGCTCGTCTTGCAGTAAGAGGAAGGCCGCCATTGCCGAGTCGCCTGCCGGGCGGATCGTTCCGAGCCCGTTGAGCATCGCTACCGCGGTGAGCCTCAGGGACTCGTCGCTGAGCAAGTACTCGACCTGCCGCTCGCGCAGCGCTGGGAGTTCACGCGGTGTCGGTGCTGCCCAGTGCAACGAATCTGTCTGGCTCACGCGTCCTCCCAAAACATTGCGATGAATGGTTGCAACGTTTACGGTAGAACAACGTTGAGGCGGATGGATTCAACGTTTCCGAGATCTGCTCGATCGGAGGAACCAAAGGTGAGGACTGACGAGATGGCGACTCGCGTCGCCGATGCGGTCGACGAGGCCTGGCACCGGAGCGGGAGCGCGGGCAGGCACGAAGTCCCGCTTGGTGTGGCCGCCACGCTGGCGCTGCTGCAACCCGACGACGGGCCGGCGTTCGCGGACCAGGTCATGGCGATGACGCCCCGCGCGTACTGGTACCAGTCGCGCGCGGTGTGGATGGAGATCGTCCGGGCGCGGACGGATCTGGTGGACGCGATCAGTCCAATGATCTCCTGGTTGTACGACGAGCCTGACGAGCGTCTTTGCGAGCGGGTGAAAGCGACAGCGGACGCGGCTTTGGCCGCAGGCTTGCTGGATCTGTACACGCCGGAGCTGCGGCATGACGCCGACCTGCTCGGCCGCTTGCTGGCAGTCTTGAAAACCCGTACGGAGGCTAAGGTCAATGCCCAGGTCTACACCCCGCCGGACATAGCTGACACGCTAGTTTCGCTGACGTTGGATGTCGTGAAACCCGGCCAGTCGTTCTGCGAAAACACGGTCGGCACCGGCAGCTTGTTCCGCGCGACCGCGAAGCTTCTTCGGCAGCGGTCACTGGATCCGGCGTCAATGATCTGGATCGGGGCCGACATTGACGAGCTTGCCCTGGCGGTGACCGGTGTGAACAGCATGTTCTGGGGCCTGGGACACCAGGTGGTCCTCTACCACGGCGACTCCCTCGCCCGCGCCGATTGGGCCGAGGTGGCGTACAAGCGCCGTCGGCATGTTCTGCGCTTGGCCAGCAAGGTGCGCGCTGTCCGCCGGATTCTCGACCTGATGTGACCAGGTCAGTGCGCGTGGCGATGCGACTGGAGCTGCAGGTGCGCTGCTATCTTCCGCGACGTGACCGACCGGCGAACCGAGGTCGACGGCCAGCCCGCCGAGCCCGACCAGACCCTTCGTTACCTCGACCTGGGCGAAGTCGGCACCTGGTTCGGCGTCACCCAGACCACTGTCTCGACATGGCGCAGCCGCTATGCCGAGACCCACCCGTTTCCCGAGCCGGACGTGGTCGTCGGCCGTACTCCAGGCTGGGCTCGCGGGCGTCGTGAAGAGATCGAACAATGGGAGCGCGGCCGTCCCGGCCGCGGGGCTGGCGGAGGCCGGCCGCGGAAAGACCGCTCCGGCAAGTCCGCGCAGTAAGCGGTGACGGTCGTCGCTGTTCACCGGTTCGTTTTGACGTCGTGAAAAGCCATCTCGACGGCGTAGGCCGTCTCGGTCGGGGAAAGCGCTTCCTCGCGGAAGCGCTGCATCGCGCGGACGTAGGCGGCAGTCGCAAGGTCGGACGTCAGGTAGACGGAGCAGTGCGCGTGTCGCAACGCGACGGTGGGAGTCTTCCCGTCGATCTGGTAAACGGTGAATGCCGGAAGGTCTCCAACCTCGGAGGTTACTAGCCGGATGCGTTCCGGTCCGTCGACGAGGCGGAGCAACTGTTCGGTCTGTCCGAAGATCGCTTTCCTGCTGACGAATAAGTCACGGATGGCCTGCGGGTCGTCCGGCTGCGGTGCTCGGCGAACGAGCGGCAAGGCTCGATAGCGTCCGCTCGAGGTGAAGTCGGGGCGCTGCAAGCGGTCCGGCAGGGATACCGGAGCCCACTCGACAATGCGGGAAGCCAGCTTGTCGTAGGCCGTCCTTAACCGTGCTGCCGCATCTTGATCGGGTTCGACGTGGTCTTCTCGGCGCGCGTCCGCGGCACGTTGCCGAATGCGGCGGTGCTCGGTCATCGTCATGTGCAGCAGCCCTGCCAGGAACGAGACGGAATCCGATGGCGGGATCCGCTCTCCGACTTCCCAGCTGCTCACTTGGCCAGGGTGTACACCCGCCCTGCGGGCGAGTTCGCGGACTCCGAATTTGGCCTTCACGCGTGCAGCGCGAAGTTCGAGCCCGAGAGCGACCGAGCCCGGTGGCGTGGCGCGAGCGAGCGTTCTCATGGCTCTGTCGATCTTGTGCGGCCGTGCGGGGTTTGCTGCCCGACACGTCGGCGAAGAGCCTCAACAGAGTTGGGCGAACGGCGAACCGCCAAGTTCCGCCGGTGCTCGATGATGCCGGTCGCGGTGAAGAAGACGACGGGGAAGGCGATGACTGCGAGCACGAAAACGACACCCCAGCTCATGATCGCGGATCCAGCGCGGTCACGCTGGCGAGAGCGCGGTCAGCGTCAACATCGGTCTCGCGCTGAAGCTGCACGATCCCACGTGCTTGGTCGTCGGCGTGGTCGCACACCAACTCCGTGGCTTCGCCGAGGAGATCGGCGAACTCGCGGACTTCGTCGGCTGTCAGTTGACCGTCTACGAGGCCGACAATGATGCCGGGCAGTCGGCGGTGCACGCCTGCCAACGCAGTCAGTGTGTCGATCGTCAAGAGATTCATGAGATCACCCGGCCGATCGGGTCCAGCGTGCTGCTTTCTCGTGGTCCGGTCATCGCGACTGTCCTCCGTTGCTCGGAATGCTGGGCAGCAACCCGGAGGCCGGGGCAGATTCGGACGACAGGACAGCTTGACCTTCGACCGAATCCTCGGGGACGGCCGCGCGAAACCTCCGGGTTGCTTGGCACGACTGTCGTTCTTTCGGCCGAAGCGGACCAGGGCGGTAACGGGACGGGCGGGACATTTTAGGGACAGTGAGTGTGCGGACTTGGTGTATCGCTTGCTCCGCAACCAGCGTCGAACTGGGGTAACTTGTTCAGGAGGGGGTAGATCATGAGCACTCCGCGGACAAATTTGAAGCGTGCACGCAAGGCTGCGGGCTATACCCAAGAGACATTCGCTTACGCGCTCGGCGTCGACCCGCGCACGGTTAAACGCTGGGAGAGCGGCGTTTGGGCTCCGGCTCCGGGCCGTCGCGGCGAAATAGCGCGGCTGCTGGGGATAGACCTCCTCGAGCTCGAAGACCTGCTAGCCGATGCGGTGCCAGCTGAGGCCGAGCACGAACAGCGCCGCTATGTGTCCACTGTGGATCTCGATTCCTGGTCGGACGACCTGGATCGTGCGATAGTCCACTTCGGACGGCAAGACTTTCCGGGTGCGAACATGCTGGTTGATCGCTGGCTGCGGCGATTCTCGCCGGACAGCAGCGATACGTACGGCATGTCGCTCTATGCCCGGAGCCTGCGGCTGCAGGGAGACTTGCGCCAGGACCAGGGATTGCTCCGCGGGCCGCTGTCAGCCAGGCAGAGCTACTCGCTCGCGCGCGAGATCTTCACTGAGCTGGGCATGCACAGACGCGTCGCGCAGATCGATCTTCAGCTGGCTGTGAACGAAGAGATGACGGGTGCGCACAGCCGAGCGGCCGGAAAATACCTGGACCTTGCCGATGACGAACGGTTGTCGGGACGCGACCGTGCAAGGTCGCGGCTTTGGGTCGGCACCGCGCTGAGCAAGGCGGGCGATTCGGAACAGGCCGTCCGATTCATCGAACCAGCGATCATCGAGTTTGACCGGCTGGAGGAACCTCTAGACTGGTCGACCGCCCATCAGAAGCTGGCGCTCGCGCACCGGAGTGCAGGTGATCTCCACCGGGCGACGGCGGCGATCTGCGTGGCATTGGACGCGCAGGGTACCGGTACGCCAATGCAGCGGGTGCGCCTGGACACCGCCTACGGTCACATCCTGCTGTCCGATCCGCGGACCGAGGCGGCTGGACATCGTCGGCTCGAGGACGCTGCAGAGGTGGCGCGGCAATACGGCATGATGCACCAGTTGCAGAGCATCCGGAGTCTCCGCCTTGCGCAAGAGGGCTAGGCGTGACCGAGAGGGGTTGACGTAGCACGTGGCGCGCGAGCTGACGGCTCAGGACTGGGCAGACGCCGAAGTCGTCTGGGACTATCACCAGCTCCACCACGAGCTCGTTCCATGTTCGGCCGCGCTGGTTCTCGGTGGGAACGACATCGGCGTCGCATCGTTCGCTGCCGAGCTGTACCACCGGAGCGTGTTCCCGGTGATGGTCATCAGCGGTGGGAAAGCTCCAGGGACTGAGAAGCTCTTCCCGCGAGGCGAAGCCGAGCATTTTCGCGAGGTTGTGCTCGCGTGCGGCGTTCCGGACGAGGCGATTCTTCTGGAGCCGAACGCGCGGAACACCGGCGACAACATCGTCCTGTCACGCGAGGTCTTCGCTGCGGCAGGGGTCCGGCCGACTTCGCTGTTGCTGATCGCGATGCCGTACATGGAGCGCCGGGCGTACGCGACCTGCCGACGGCAATGGCCGGAGGTCGACCCTCGGTGCGCCTCTGCGCCTGTCACCCTGCGCGAGTACATCCAGACGATCGGGATCGCGGCAGAGGTCGTCGACATGATGATCGGCGACATGGAACGCATCATGCGGTACCCCGACCTGGGGTTCGCGATCGAGCAAGACGTTCCGGAGCCTGCTCGCGAAGCCTATTCACGGCTCGTCGAGCGAGGTTTCACTAGCCGGATGTTGAACGCTTGATATCCGCGGAACCAAGCTTTGGCCTGGGAACTCCCTCCGCTAGGGAGTCAGTTTGAGGCGGCGGTTGAGCACTTCACTCGGGTCATAACGGGTCTCGGCTTCAGCGAGGGATTGGTGCGCTTCGCCGAGATGGTATCGCCAGTCGTCCTCCGTGAACGGGATTGCGCCTACTGGGTAACTCGTGCCGCCGAGGCCGACTGCGCCGTCGTACCAGCGGCGGTTGCTTTGCACCATCTGTTCAGCGATCGATTCGGATGATGCGAAGCGGAGCGCTGCGACGAGGAAGATCGTCGGTGCGTCCGGTACGCGGAAAAGCGGCGTGGTGAGCACGTCGGTGGAAACAGGGTAGGTCAGGATCAGCCCGGAAGTGCCGAGGTCGGCGTGGGTGAGGTCATGCGTGATCCCGTCGACGAAAGTGTCGGTGGCGTGGTCGGGCAGGAACAGGTTGGGCCAGGGGTGGGGTGCGCGCCATTCACCGGTGGTTTCGAGGTAGGTGACGGTTTCGTCGAGCCGGGTAGCGAACTCCCAATAGCTGAGGTCCTCGATCTTGTCCCGGGCCGGCTCGTAGCCGATGTCCTCGACCAAGGTGGCGTCGTCGGGTTCTGCGGGCGGCGTGTAGAAGGCGGCGACATCGAGCATGTGGACCCAGCCCGTGTCGCTGGGAAGGATCTGTCCTTGGAGGAAGTCGAACCGGCGCTCGCGGAGGAGTTTCCGCTGCTGGGTGCGTAGTTCGGCCGCAGTCGGGTAGTAGACCTTGACCCGCCGCACTCGTTCCGGCGCGGCGATCAGCGGGATGGTGGCACGCACGATCACGCCGCAGCGACCGAACCCGGCGAGCACTGCGTTGAAGAGGTCAGGTGATTCGGTAGGGGAGCAGGTTCGGAGTACACCGTCGCCGGTGACGACATCGAGGGACAGCACGTTGTCGGTTTGAACTCCGTACCGGTGAGTCGTCCCGCCGATTCCGCCGACGGACAACGTTCCGCCGACGGAGGTGCCGAGATAGTCGGTGAGGACTCGCGGAGTCAGTCCGTGCTGGAGAGTGGCAGCCAGGAGCGCGGCCCAGGTCGTACCGGCGTCAACGACTACACGGTCGCTGCTGATGTCGTGCACCGTATTGAGGTCGCTCAGGTCGAGCACGATGCCGGAGGCTGCCTGCGCTTGACCCATGCTGCTGTGGCCTTGCCCCCGTGGTGTTACCGAAAGGCCGTGCTCTGCGGCGAATCTGAGGACGGATCTGACGTCTCGTGGCGAGTGCGCTCGGGCGACGGCCAGCGGAGTGCGCGAGATGATGCCGCCGAAGTCGGCTGCTGCGTAGGCGATTTCTTGGGGGTCGGTGGACAGTGTGCCCTCAAGTCGTAGTCCTGAGAAGGATTGTTCGGGCATTCATTGCCTCCCAGCGTCGAGGTCGTCAAGCCGAGCGCGGACCTCGGCTTCAGCCGGTTCTCCGCGTTGGCTCAGGATCATTGCTGCTTGTTGCAGGTAGTCACGTGCAGTGTCGTGGTCGCCGGCGACGGTCAGCACCTCGTTCAGAAGCAGGAGGGTGTCTGCCTCTCCCTTGCTGTCCCGGGCAGCTCGCTGGCTCGCAAGCGCCTCCTCCAAGTAGCGCACCGCGGCCTCGAGCTTTCCTCCTGCGAAGTTCGCTTTGCCTATCTGGTGAAGTGCGAGTCCTTCGCCGTACTGGTCTCCGACAGTGCGGCACAGCGACAATGCGCGGAACGCGTATTGAACCGCGTCCTCGTGGCGTCCTTCTTCTCCACACACTTCGGCTAGGTGCATGAGAGTGACGGACTCACCGTGCCGGTCGCCCTGCGCCTGCTGAATCGCGAGTCCTAGTTCGAACGACTCTCGGGCCTCGGTGTGGCGTCCGGCGCCCGCGTAGGCGAGGCCGACACCGACGTGGCACCAAGCAGTCCCGTTGGGGTCGTGATGGCCCTCGAGCGTCTCCAGAGCTCGCAGAAAGAAATCGAGGCCCTCGTCGTACATGCCCAAGCCAAGGCGGACCAAGCCGAGCCCGGTGAGCATTTCCGCTTGGGCACTGGGGTCGAGCGCCTTGTGCGAACCTTCGAGCCCGAGTTGGTAGATGCGATCCCAGACCGTCCAGGGCTTGCGCAGGTGCAGAAACGGAAACAGCGCTTGCGAGATTTGCCAGCCGATTTCCGGATATTCGCCACGCATGGCCGTTGCGATGACGGAGGGGAAGTTCTGCAGCTCAGCTTCGCACCACTTGAACGCGGCAGCATAGTCAAGCTCCTCGGCGGCGACACCGGGCTCGCGGTAAGGCGCAAGGGCATGTGCTGCAGAGCGACACATGTGCAGATACCACGAAAGTTCGCGAAGGTGGGCGGCATCTCGTTCGGCCGGAGGCTCTTCGTCGAGCGCACGCTCCGTCGCGTAAACCCGGAGGAGGTCGTGGAGCCGGAAGCGGCCTCGGTCGATCTCGGCGACGAGATGCCCGCCGGCGAGGACGCGGAGGAGTTCGCCCGCGCGTTCGGCCGGGAGACCTGCGAGTGCGGCGACGGCCTCGACGCTGATGTTCTTGCCGGGATGCAGGCCGACCAGCCGGAACACGCGCGCAGTATCGGCGGCGAGAGCTCGGTACGACCACGAGATCACCGTCCGTACGTTCGTGTCGTCGTCCTCGACCGTCAGCGCACCGAGTCGAGTGCGCTCTTCGGCCAGGTCCTGGGCGAGATCGGACAGGCGGAGTGGATGGGCCGCGATGCGTTCCGCGGCGACTGCCACGGCCAGGGGCAGGTGCCCGCACCGGTCGAGCACGTCGCGCGCGGCCTCGGGTTCCTGGTCGACCCGCATGCCGACTACGTCCCGCAGGAGCCGAAACGAATCGTGCGGGGCAAAGGGGTCGACGCGGAGTTGCGTCGCTCCCGGTCGTACGGAAAGCCCGGTGAGGACGCGCCGCGTGGTCACCAGCACCATGCTCGTCGCGTCGCCGGGCAGGAGCGCCCGGATCTGTTCTGAGGACACCGCATTGTCGAGGACGATCAGCAAACGACGTCCGTGGGTCATCGTCCGGAACAGTGCTGCCCGCTCTTCGGCAGTTGCGGGTACGTCCGAAGGCGAGAGACCTAACGAAATGAGGAATTCTTCCAGGGTTTCGGCTGGTTCGACCGGATGGCCGTGCCGCGAGTATGCGCGGAGATCAGCGAAAAGCTGGCCATCCTCGAAACGGGCGGCGTTGCGATGCGCCCAATGCAGGGCGAGCGTCGTTTTTCCTATGCCGGGAGGCCCGTGAAGGACCCCGACCGAGAGCTGGTCTTCCTGCCGAGAGAGGGAGTCCATCGCAGCCAGATGCTCGACCCGGCCGATAAAACGACCCGCGGCGGCTGGCAGTTGAGCCGGACGCGTCTGCGGCTTCTGGGCCGTCGATCGTTGTTTCGGGATGAGAGCTTTGAGTTCGCCGTCGGCACCGAGTGCAGCGTCGCACGCTTCGGCAAGTTCGAAACTTGCTGCTTTCGTGCCGTGCTCGACATTGTTGAGATGGCTGCGGCTGTAATGGACGCGCTGCGCCAGGGCGGCGAGCGAAAGTCCTTGAGAGATGCGCAACTCGTGAAGCTTCTTCGCGAATTCGGCTCGCATTTGATCGGGCTGCTTCGAGTGCGTCTTCTGTATTCCCATCATGAGAAGACGGAAACCCCCTAGTCATACCCGTTGCCGCATTCGATCCTTGACGGAGTGAAGGCGAGCATCCCCCTCGCACGACCCCTCGTCTGTTGAGGGTAGCGCGAAGGGGCACGGCTCACATGCGGCTTCCGGTGTCCACCCTAAAGGAGCTGGTTTCAGTGGCTATCCGTAGTCGAACTGATCTCGGCGGCCATTTGGCTTACGCGGAGAAGTGCCGGCAGGCCGCCTGACGATCACTGAGCGTGATCATTTGATGAAATTTCATTTTAGTTGGGGAGGAACTATGTCCATTTCCGGAACGATCAGGCGTGCCGTGGTGATGGGGATGACGGTGCTCGTGGTGGGTGCGGGCGTGGCGGCTGAGGCGTCGGCCGATCCGGTGGGTGCTCACATGCCGTGCGGCTACATCGACCCCGGCATGTACCGGCACTGCGACGGCGGCTCTGGTTCGACCGTGATGCTCGACGTGCAGGACATCTTCCGGAATCTCTTCCACTACTGCGTCGGGCCGGGCATCACGAACGTGCAGCCGGTGGTCCATTGGCGGGTGATCGACGCCTGGTGGAACGGCGGCGTCGGATGCCAACCCGGCTACTACGGCCCGGCCTGACCTTGCCCGCCGCGGTGTGGCGGGCCGATCGGGCTCGCCACACCGCCTGTCCCATGGAGGCCCTGATGACTCAGCTCAGGTACCCGGCTGTCGGACTGGTGCTGGTGAGCGTCGTGCTAACCGGATGCTCCAACGCCGCACCCCCGCCGCCTCCGGCACCATCCTCGGCCGCCGCGACCTCGTCTCCCTGGATCCCCACCCCGGAACACGAGATCGCCCCGAAGGCGTTGGCGGTCTACCGCCAGTACTGGGAACTGAGCGAGCAAGCAGAAGCGGCTCCCCGGTCCCAGGACTGGCGTCCGGCGCTGACCCGGCTCATGGCAGACCCCGCCCTCACGTCGTTCGTCGACGAGCTGGCGAACTTGGCTTCGGTGCCTGCTCATTCGGTCGGGCAGTATCACCGGGCTCCTTCGGTGCGCTCGGCCAGCGTGGCCGAGCCGGCTCGTGTCGTGATCGACGACTGCCTGGACGCCTCCGAAGAACACCTGGTCAGCGATCGGCTAGGGGAGACGGGCATGTACCTCGACTACCCTAAGCAGCCTCGACGGTATCGGCTGGAAGCCGAGGTGGTCCGGTACCCGGCACCTTACCGGTGGCTGGTGCAGATCGTGCGACCGCATGTGGATCAGCCATGCTGAGCCGCGCTGACGCCGCTATCGGCGTGATCCTGCTGCTGATTCTCCTTCCGACTCCGGCCGATGGGCAGGAGGGCGGGTGCGCTTCGACCGGCACGCGCGGACGTTGCTGGGTCGCCGCGACCGATCCTGGTCGCCCGGGTGGTCCTTCTCCCGCGCCGAGCCCTCAGCCGTCCGGCGCCGGAGGGCAAGCACCGCGCCCGAAGTTCACCTGCGTCGAGCGACCGTGGGCTCAGCAGCCGCCGCCGGGCGATCCGATGTGGGGCGGGCACGACCCGCACGAGGGGACATTGAAGTTCCAGATGTGCCAAGGCGACGGCGCGGCCCTGCCCTGGCCGCGAGTCGTGTTCGCCCCCAATGGCCAGCCCGCCGCCGCTCCGCAGGTTTCGCCCGCGGAACTGGCCCGGCAGGCAATGGCCGAGCTGGGACTCGAGGCACCTGATATCCGGCTCGCGCCGCCGGGGGATTCGCCGCACGGCGCGACCGTCGGCTTCCCGGTCTGGATGTGGACGGTCCGTCGCCCGGCGACGACCGGCCCGATCTTGAAGACGGCAGCCGCCGGCGGGATCTCGGTGACCGTGACTGCCGTACTCGAGTCGATTACGTGGGCGATGGGCGACGGCGCGGTAGTCACCTGCGCTGGCCCCGGCATTCCGTTCACCGACGACCAGGCTGGCCGACCGTCTCCGACCTGCGGACACGTCTACTCGCGATCGTCCTTGCCGGGTTTCTCTATCTCCGCGACCGGGCACTGGCGGATCCGCTGGTCCGGGGCAGGGCAGGGAGCGACCGACTCGATGGACCTCACGTCCCGGGCACAGCTGGCCGTCCGGGAGATCCGCACTCTCAACACCCACGTCCGGGGAGGCTGAGATGACCGTCAAGTCCGTCCCGGCCTCGGACCGTCCGGCACCACCGGCCCCGACGCCTCTGCACCCGCCGCGGCGACACCGGTCGAAGCTGCTGATCCTCGTCGGCGTGGTGCTCTCGGCGGTGTGCGCCGTCGGAACCGTCGCAGTCTTCCGATCGACCAGCGAAACGATCGCGGCAGTCGGCGTCGCCGCGCCGGTTCGCTTCGGCGAGGCGGTGACCGACGCTGCCTTGCGAGAGGTCGAGGTCCACCCGACCCCGGGGCTCGATCCGATTCCGTGGGATGAACGCGCGGAGATCGTCGGCAAACCCGCTACCTCGGATCTCGTTGTCGGCAACCTGGTGACCCGGAGCCAAGTCGAAGGCCCCTCACTTCCCGTCGTCGGGCAGCAGCTCGTCGGTGTCCCATTCAAGGCCGGGCAGATGCCAGGAGGCGCACCGACCACCCGGTCACCGGTCCTGCTGGTATCCGCCGAGGCCGACAACTGGCAGCCCGTCCGCGCGAGCGTGCTGCGAGTCGGTACGCCTGACGCCAGTGGAATCCGCGTGGTCGACGTCGTCGTGCCCGCCGCAGACGGTCCTCGCCTTGCAGCCAAGGCCGCCGCCAGCGCTGTGGTGCTGATCATGCTTCCGATGGGAGCTGGATGACATGCTGATCTCGTTCTTCTCGCTGGCAGGCAGCCCCGGCGTCACCACGGCGGTGCTGGCCCTCACCTGGTCGTGGCCGCACGATGCCGTCGCCGTCGAGGCAGATCCGACCGGCGGGCACGCCCTGGCGGTGTTCGACCCGGACGGGGCTCTCGGCCGTCGTGGTCTCCTCGAATTGACGGTCGCCGCCCGCAAGACTCCGCTGCACCACGCCATGTCGGCGCAGCTTGTCACCTTGCCGGACGGCACCGGCCGCCACCATCTGCTGCCGGGATGCCGCGGCCCGCTGGAATCCGACGGGGTTCCGTGGACCTCGCTCGCGGGCCTGTTCCGTGAGTTCAAGACAGTCGATGTCCTGGTCGATTGCGGTCGGATCCGGGCACAGGGCGCGCCGCGCGCGGTCATGGCCGCCTCGGACCTGGTCGTGCTGGTTCTCCGGAACGACCGCCATTCGCTGGCCCGCGCGGTGCGCTCGTTCGAGCTCATCCAGCGCGAAGCCGGACTCACCGCGTTCGGCGACGGCAGTCTCGTCGCGGTGGTCGTCCCTGCCGATCCCGGAGCGTCCCAGGGCTTTCCTCCTGCGGAGATCGCGAAAGTGTTCGCGGCACACGGGGTGCCGTTGGCAGGGGTGCTGGCCAAGGACCCTGCTGCGGCCGCGCAGTTCGCCAACCTGTTCCGCCCGCCTCGGCGATTCGCTTCCTCCGCGCTGGTGTCGTCGAGTCGCGCGGTCGCACAGGAACTGGGGAGGCGAGCCTCGACCCGGAAAGCCCTGTTGCGCTCCACCAACGTCGTACGGTTCCCGCCCCGCCCCGGACCTCCGTCGGTGCGCATGGCTCCGGTGCCGACAGTGCGGCCGATTCCGGTGCCACGGCCGAATCACGGTGGGGAGCCAGATGATGCCGGGTGACGCGGAGATGTTCGAGGGTGCCGACGAACTGGTCGACCTGGTGCAGGAACGCTTGGCTCCACGCGTCCAGAACGCGTTGCGACGCGGGAGCCACGCTCCCGCCGACGAGCGAGCGATCGCCGGAGACCTGCTCGACGCAGTACTGAGCGACGTCGGAAAAGAGTGGGTAGCACGCGGCAGGCCGCTCCCGGACCAGAACCAGGATTGGGCAATCCGGCAGGCCGTCATGGCGGAGATGTTCGGTCTGGGCCGTCTCGAGCCGCTGCTTGCGGACGACGCGATCGAGAACATCGACGTGATCGGCAACGATGCCGCGTGGCTGTCCTACAGCGACGGTCGTGTCATGCGCGGACCGCGGATCGCACCGACCGACGACGCGCTGATCCGCTGGCTGCAACGGATCGCCGCACGCCACGGCCGGACCGAGCACGCGATCAACGCGACACATCCGCTGCTGAACATGGAACTGCCCGGTGGCGAACGCCTCGCCGCGACCGTCGGCGTCACCGACCGGCCGCACGTCTCCATCCGCCGCCACCGGCTCGGCGCAGCCGACCTGGAGGCGCTGCGTGCCCGCGGGATGATCTCCACCGCCCAGCTGGCGTTGCTCCGCGCTGCAGTCCGTGCGGAGAAGAACATCGTGATCAGCGGACGGCAGAAGGCCGGCAAAACGACGCTGCTGCGCAGCCTGTGCTGGGAGATCCCGCCGACCGAACGGTTCGCGACGTTGGAGACCGAGTTCGAACTCGGCCTGCACCGGCACCGCGATCGATTCCCCGCGGTGGTGGCCTTCGAGGAGCAACAAGGAAACGCCGAACATGTCGAGAACGGCCGCCCGGCGGGTGGTGTCACCCTGATGCAGCTCGTGTGGCAGGCCCTGCGGATGCACACCGCCCGGATCGTCGTGGGCGAGGTCCGCGGCAAAGAGATCGTCCCGATGCTGAACGCACTGTCCTCAGGCGGTGCCGGATCACTGTCCACTGTGCACGCTCGCAGCGCGGACCAGGCGATCCAGCGGATGGCGTTGTTGTGTCTGGACGCGAATTACGCCTGGACACCCGAGTTCGCGCGCGACATGGTCGCGCAGTCGGTGGACCTGATCGTCCACGTCGACCTCACCGCTCGCGACGGCGCGCTTGACCGGTCGGTGGCGGAGATCGTCGCGGTCGAACCGGGAGAGCACGGGCACCCGGCACGCACCCACCTGTTTCGTCGCCCTACCGGAGCGCTCCGCGCCGTCCCGACCGGGAACCTCCCGACCGACATCGCCGATCTCGAAGCCTGCGGATTCGACCGGAACTGGCTCACCGCCAACGGCGACGGCGACTGGACCCTCCCGGCCGAGGGGCGGGCGTCATGAGCGAACTGCTCGTCGCACTCACCGGTCTCGGATTCGCCGCCGGTCTGACCGCAGTGCTGGCCGGTTTCCTCGGAACGACCACAGACCGCGCCGCGTGGCAACCTCACCTGCGCCGCCTGCGGTTCACGCGACGCCACCTGGTCGCGGCCGCCATCGGGGGAGTGCTGTGGCTGGTCTCCGGATGGCCGGTCGTCGGCGTCGGCGGTGCCGCAGCCGTGATCTTCCTGCCCTGGCTTGCTTCTGCAGGTCGCGTGTCAGCAGCGCGCATCGCTCGCCTGGAGGCGATCGAGACCTGGCTCCGCCGCCTCGCCGACCTGCTCGGCCCCGGCCACATCGGCCTGACCAGCGCGATCCAAGCATCCGTCCGCGAAGCGCCGCCGGAGATCGCCTCCGAGGTACGCACCCTCGCGCAACGGTTGCGGATCTGGGAGTTCCGTCCAGCCCTGCTGGAGTTCGCCGACGACCTCGACGACCGGGTCGGAGACATCGCCGCCGCAGGACTGTGCGTGGCACACCACTACGGAGCAGGCGCTGCCGAACTCCTCACCACCCTGGCACGCCAGGTATCCGACGAAGTCCGCGCGCGCCGCACCGCGGAGGTCGACCGGGCCCGGCGACGCTCGACCGCGCGCATCCTCCTCGGCATCTGGGCCCTGATGTTCCTCGGCTTCGCGCTGCTCGGCGGAACGACCTACACCGGCGTCTACAACACCGTCGGCGGCCAAGCGGTGCTTGCCGTCGTTCTGGGACTAGTAGGCGCGGCAGTCGTGTGGCTGCGCCGGCTCGGTGTCGAACCGAAACCGCCACGGTTTCTGCGCGAGGGAGCACGGCCATGACCGACGTCGCACTCCTGATCCTCCTGTCCGTCGGTTTCGCGAGCGGCGTGACGACGGTAGCTGCGGCATTCGTCCGGACTCGACCGAGACTGGCCGACGTCGTCGGCGACGCCGGCCCGAAGTCCGTGCCAGTGCGGTTCGCCTTGCTCTCTGCCCCCCTCAGCAACCTGGAGCTGGTGGGGCAGAAGCCGGAATCCTTTATCCTGCAACGGTTCGTGTACGCGGCGATCGGTGCGCTCTGGGTGCCGCTGCTCGCCGCCGTTCTCGCGCTTGGCGGCGTGGCCCCGCCTGTGGTTCTCACCGGCGCGCTGTCGCTGACTACGGCCGTGATCGGCTGGATGCTTCCGGCCGCGAGCCTCAAATCGAAGGTCGCCCGCGCACGGACCGAGCTGCGCGGCGCGCTGGCGTGCTACTGCCGCCTCGTCGCACTCGGCAGGGTCGGCGACCGCGGCCCGGTCGAGGCACTCCGGTACCCCGCAAGCTTAGGCGACGGCTGGACGTTCCGCCGCATCCGCGACGCAATGGACGAGGCCGCCCTGCTCGGCGACATGCCCTGGGACGGCCTGCAACGACTCGGTGCCGCGACCGGCGTCCGCGAACTGAACGACCTGACCCACGTCGTCGCCAGCGCCGGTCACGACGGCGCGAGCATCGTCACCTCGTTGCGCGCCAAGGCCGACTCCATCGAGCAGCAACTCTCAGCCGAACGCAAAACCGGTGCGGCGGTGCGTTCCGACCGGATGGACCTCCCGCTTGCCCTGCTCGGACTCGCATTCGTCGTCTTCCTCGCCTTCCCCGGCGTCGCCACCATGCTCACCACCTAAGAAAGGAACCCGTCATGCCCCGCTTCGTATTGACCTTTTGGCTGTTCGCACACGAGCTGCTTTCCGCTCGGCTGCAGGAGTTCCGCCGCGACAGCGAACGCGGCGACGAGAACATCACCAAAGCGCTCTACGCCGCCCTCGCCGTCGGCATAGCCACGCTCATCGCCGGCGCGATCACCGCCTACGTAAACGGCAAGATCCCCCTCATCGGCGGACACTGACATGAACCGCGTCGCACAACTGCGAACAGGGGACCGGGGCGACGACACGATCACCGCGGTCCTGATCATCAGCACCCTGATCATCGCCGCCCTGACCATGTTCCAGCTCGTTGCGGTCTTTCTCGGCCGCACGATCGCGCTGGAGGCTGCCCGGGACGGCGCCGACCGTGCTCGCATCCCGCCCGTCGACGTGACGGGAGCGGCTCAGCAGGCCGCCGCCTATGCCCGTGACGCCACCGGTACCTGGCTGTCGCATGTGGACGCCAATGGGTACTCGGACGGCAACCTCGTCCGGGTAACGGTCAACGCCGAGGTCGCGTCCTTCGTGCCGTTCATGACCGTGCGGATCAGCCAGACTGCTGCCGCGCCGATCGAGCGGATCCGGCCATGACGACCCGACTTGTCGAACTGCACGCCGAGCGTGGCGACATAAACATCGAAGCCGTCATCGGCGTCTCCGCCCTTATCGCGCTCCTGGGTCTCGGACTGCTCGGCATGCGCGTCGAAACCGCCCAATCTGCGGTTGACGCCGCTGCACGGGCAGCCGCTCGTCAAGCGTCGCTGGCCCATGACGGCCGGACAGCCGCGTCTGCGGCCGAGCGACAGTCCCGCGCCGTACTCGCGGAGCAGTCCATCATCTGCGCCCGCCTGACCGTCGACGTCGACGCCAGCGAGTTCGTACGACCCGCAGGCAACAACGGCACCGTCACCGCGCGCGTCCGCTGCGACGTCCCGCTCGCCGACCTCTTCCCTGGACTGGCCGGAACCAGGCCGGTCGAAGCGACTTTCCGTTCGCCGATCGACCGATACGGAGTCCGCCGATGAACCTGTTTCGCGACGAACGCGGCTCCATCTCTGTGCTGATCCTCGGACTCAGCCTCGCCCTGACCATCGCCATCGGCCTCGCCGTCGACGGGTCTCGCAAAGCACTCGCCGCATCACGGGCCACCGCGGTCGCCGAAGAAGCCGCCCGCGCCGGCGGCCAAGCCCTCGATCCGCACGCGCTCGCCACCGGAGGCACCGCGCACGTCGACCCGGCCGAAGCTGCGGCCGCAGCCAAACGGTATGTCGCGGCAGCTGGCATGACGGGAACCGTGCAGGTCCGGACCGACCACATCATCGTGGAGACGACCGACTCCCTCCGCACCGTTTTCCTCGGTGCTATCGGCATCTCCGAACTCGTGGTCCACGGTCACGGCGCGGCGAACCTGATTTCCGCCGACTGACCACGAAGGGGTCGATCATGCGTCCCGCCACCAGCATCGTCCGGTTCCTCGGCGGACTGCTCGCCCTGGCCGCGATTCTCGCCGGGCCGCCGATCGTCTTCTGGACGTTCCGCGACGTCCTGCTCCCGAATCACATGCACACCTTCGCGGACGTGTGGGTCGCCCTCCTCACGCGCGACAGCGGCCAGGTCTTTCTGACCCTGCTGGCGTTCGCTGGCGTCATTGCCTGGCTGCAGCTAGCTGCCGCGGTGCTCGTCGAAGCGACCGGCCGCCTTCGCGGACTGCCGGTGCGCCGGGTCGTGGGCCTCGGCTGGGCGCGGAAGCTCGTCGCCGGAGTATTGCTGCTGATGATCGGGACCGCCACCGTCGCTGCAGCCGCAGAACCACCTGCCGCTTCGACGGCGGCCCCCTACGTCGTGCGGCCCGGCGACAGCCTGATGCGCATCGCCGCCGAACAACTCGGCGACGAGCACCGCTACACCGAGATCTACGCCCTCAACCATGCTCGCCGCCAACCGGACGGGGAAACCCTCCGCGACGTCGCATTGATCAAACCGGGATGGCGCCTCGACCTCCCTGCGAAGACGTCGGCCGGGGGATACCGCGTGCAGCGAGGCGAAACATTGACCTCGATCGCTCGTGACCGGCTCGGCAACGCGGGCCGGTACCAAGAAATCCTTCGGCTCAACAAGAACGTGCACAATCCGGACTTCATCCGAGCGGGCGACACCCTGCAGTTGCCGCCTGCGCCGCCCGCCGTCCCCGCACCGCGGCCACCGCAACCGGAGCTCGCGGTGCCGCCTCCGCCGACGGGTAGCCCGCTCCCGGAGCCTGCTGCGAAGCAGGAGAGCGGCGCACAGCCAGCCCCGTCATCGGGCCCGGCCGTCAACACGCCGCTCGTCATCGCGGGAGCCGTCGGACTGGCGGCAGCAGCTGTCCTGAGCGCAGTCGGTATCCGTCGGCTCCGCGCAGCCCGCAGGCACGACCCGGGAGGAGCAGAGACGGACCCGATCGACAGCCTGGACCGCGCTTTGCGCCAGCTCGCCCATCACGCCGAGAGCGAGGGGAGCAAGCTGCCGGGAATCCGGATGGTCCGGCTCGGCAGCAAGGACACGACCGTCGTTCTGGACGAACCCGCAGAACCGATCGCGCCGTTCACCGCCACCGCGACCAGCACAGAATGGCAATTGGCCGATCCAGTCCCGCCGGGGCACGCGGACGGGGACGCTCCATATCCGTTTCTGGCCGGCCTCGGCCACGACCCGGACGGCAACCTGATCCTTCTGGGCCTCGACCACGTCGGTGCAGTCCTCCTCGGCGGAGACCCGGAGGAGATCGCGCGGGTCGCCGCGGCCATAGCCCTCGAGATCGCCAGCTCGCCCTGGGCGGTGGACGTCACCGCCGACCTCGTCGGTGCCGGACACATCCTCGACGACACAGACGGCATCGAACACCATCAGACCGTCGACGCCCTCCTCGAGCATCTGGCCGACTCCACCGAGCAGCGTCCGCACGTCGTGATCGTGCCGAGTCCCCTCGCGCAGGACGACGCCGACCGCCTCGCCACCAGCGACGCCGCGGCCGACATCGTCGCCGTCGTCGCAGGCACCGGCCCGGACACGCACATCCCGGGCGCATGGGAACTCGACCTCCGCCAGCACCCGACCCCGGTGGAACAACTCGACGTTCGCGTCGCACTGCAGCGCCTCCAGGAGGACGAGACACGAGACGCCGCCGAGACCGCCAGTCCCGTTCCAGCCGAGACTGTGCACCGCGCCCTGCGGGAGGAGCGAGACAAGCCCGAGACACCTGCCGAGACCGGCCCCGAACCAGCAGTCCCTGAGCTGCGGCTTCTCGGCCCGGTCTCGCTGGGCGGCGTCGACTACAGCCGGGTCGAAGGCAAGAAAGTCAACCGCCTCACCGAACTGGCCGCTTTCCTGGCCCTCAACCCGGGCGTCCACGCCGACGAGATCTCGCAGCAACTGGGCACTGCGACCCAGCCATGGTCGGCCGCCACCAGGCAGGGCTACATCTCTCGCCTGCGCACCTGGCTCGGCCACGACCCCGACGGCGGGCTGTACCTCCCGAATGTGGATGCCAAGAACGGCGGTTATCGCCTCGCCGACACCGTGCTCTGCGACTGGTTCCGATTCCAGCGCCTCGTCACGACCGCAACCGGCGATAACCGGCTCGATCGACTGCAAGAAGCGCTCGACCTGGTCGAGGGCACGCCTTTGAGCAATGTTCCGCGAGGCCGCTACGAATGGGGTTCCTGGCACCAACGCGACATGACCGACCAGATCGTCGAGGTCGCCCACGCACTCGTGACCGCGTATTGCGACACAGGTGACCTCCCGCTGGCTCGCCGAGCAGCCGCGCGGGGACTCCGCGCTGAACCCGCAAGCGAAATCCTGAGTCGGGATCTGCTTCACGTCGAGCACGCCAGCGGGAACCGCTCTGCGGTGAGCGCAGTAGCCGGAAGGTTGCAGGAGAGCGCTGAGGCGCTCGGCGTGCCGTTGGAAACAGACACGACGGAGCTGCTGCGCACGGTTTTGGGCGGGCACCGGTAGCGAACTGTCTCTTGCGGCCGACACCGGTGCGGGTTCGGGTCGTTGTCGGTGTCATCGCAGGGTATCAGATTATGTCGGATTAGCCGTGTCTGATTTACCGGAAGACGCGGAGGCGGGAATGAATAATCAAAAACAATTCTCAGAGACCTTGAGTTCGCGAATCTCGGCTATTACTGATGCTTCAGTGGACTGCTGTCTTGTTCGGTTGCCCGCTTCGTCAGTGCGCCTGCGTCAGGTACGGACCCTTGCGGGAGAACTAGATCGGCTCTTGAAGCCCGAGGGGTCCGCGTGGCTCACCGTCGATGACAACCGCACGTCGGGCGGTCTTGACGGGCTGACGTGGCGGGTCGCGTTCGTGCTCCAGAATGACGGCTGGCTTCTTCGCAACGCTGTCGTCGTCGGCGTCGAGGACGGCAAGTGCGAAACTGTGCTGTTCTTCGTGAAGCAAGCACGCTATTACTTCGATCTGTCGGCAGCTCGCTCAGCGCTGGGTCCAAGTCGCGGTGATGTTCTGCTGGCAGGACGAACCGCCCTCGCGGACCGGGTTGTGCTTGCGGCATGCCCGGAAGGCGGGGTCGTCTTGGATGTGACGGACGGGCCGGAAGCAAGGGCGGCCGCAGATCGCTGGGGGCGCACGCTTGTCCGCGTGCCACAGGCCGAGGCGGTGGCGTGATGTTGGTTCACGACGACGGGCAAGTAGCTCTTTACTGCGAGGACGCGGTTGTGGCATTGCGATGTCTGCCGGCCGGGTCGGTGGACTGTGTGGTGACATCGCCGCCGTACTGGGGTTTGCGGGACTATCGGATCGCCGGGCAGATCGGCGCCGAAACCACGGTGAACGACTATGTCGAGCGGCTTGCGGGCGTGTTCGAGGAATTGGCGGTCGTGCTCGCACCGTCTGGCTCGGTGTGGCTCAACTTGGGGGACAGCTACGGCGGTTCCTGGGGCAACTATGTCGCTGCTGGTTCGGCGGCGCGTACCGCAGCGACGCGGTCTCGGTCGCCGTACGGCTGTCATCGTCCGCCGCAGGCAGGGCGTCGGGCGAAGGATCTGGTCGGGGTTCCGTGGCGGGTCGGGCATGCGTTGCAGGATCGCGGCTGGGTGGTACGGCGGGAGATCGTCTGGCACAAGCCGAACGCACGCCCGGAAAGCGTCCGGGACCGGTTCTCCCACCGGTACGAGACGATCTTCGCGTTGACCCGAGACCGTCGAGACCTGGGCGAGACCGGCGAGACCGTGGCCGAGACCTGGGCGGGACAAGAGCTGTGGACGGTCTCGGCCGGGCGAAGCGGCACCGGGCATCCGGCGGTGGGAACGCTGGAGATCGCCCGCCGGTGCGTGCGGTTGGGATGCCGGTCCGGAGGGACAGTGCTGGACCCGTTTTCGGGCAGCGGGACCACGGGTCTCGCTGCCCAAGAGCACCGGTGTCGTTTCATCGGCATTGACCTCGATCTCGACAGTCATCGGGTGGCGTTGCGCCGACTCGGCCTCGATGAGGAACAGCCATGACTGTCGACGTGCAGGGGATGACATTGGCTGAAGCTGCGGCCTTGCCGGCGGTGGTGGACTTGATGACGGCCGCGCGAGCGCTGCGGATCCGGCGGACGACCGCCTATGCGCTGGCTCGCGCTGGCTCGTTCCCTTGCCCTGTTCTGCGTGTGGGAGGCGTGTATCGAGTTCCGACGACGGGATTGTTGCGGCTGCTGGGCGTCGATCACCTGATGCGGTGATCTCGCATCTGCTCGGGCTTCCCCGAGCGCGGGTCGCAGCGCGAGTATCGACGCCCGAGGAAACGCCCTGGTGGGTGATGGCCAAGACGAGAGGGGAGCAGCAGTGCCTGTCGCGAAAGGATCGGTGTTCCGGCGTTGTTCGTGCCGGGACGCGAAGGGGAAGTCGTTGGGCGGCGAGTGCCCGAAGCTGCGGAACAAGCGGCACGGGCAGTGGTTCTTCCGTATCGAGCTGCCGCCTGACGCGGCGGGCAACCGGCGTCCGCGTCGGCGCGGAGGCTACGAGAGCGCGACCGATGCCGAGACCGGTCTCGGTCGTGTCCGGGACTTGCTCGCGCTCGCGGAGGAGGACGACGAGGAGACGCTGCGCAAGATCGGCGATCTCGTCGCGGCGGCGATCGCGCAGAAGCAGCCGCTGCCGGAGGTGGAGCCGGTGCGGCGGCTGGTGCGGGCAGCCGCACCAGCGCTGGAGCATCCGTACATGGACGAGGTGTTCGATGCGTTCCTGGTATTGAAGAAGCGCACGGTGAGCCGGAACATGTACCGCTCGTACGAGTCGCACGTGCGGCTTTATCTTCGGCCGCATCTGGGGAAGGTGCGGCGGGACCGGCTGCGGGTGGGGCATCTGGACGCGATGTTCGAGGCGATCGTGGACCACAACGAGGTGATCGCGGAGCACCGCGCCAGCGGTGATCCGCGCAAGATCGCCGCGGTGAAGTGGCAGCGTCCGGTGGGGCCGTCGTCGCTGCACCGGATCCGGGAGTCGTTGCGGGCGATCTTGAGTCCTGCGGTGAAGGAGGGGTTGCTGCCGGTGAACGTGGCGAAGCTGGTGGAGTTGCCTCCGGCGGTGCGGCCGCGGCCGAAGCTGTGGACTCCGGAGCGCGTCGCGCTGTGGCGGGAGACCGGAGAGGTTCCGTATCCGGTGATGGTGTGGACCGGCGAGCAGACGGGGGAGTTCCTCGATTCGGCGGTGAACCATCCGCTGTATCCGTTGTTCCATCTGATTGCCTACACCGGGCTGCGGCGGGGCGAGGCTTGCGGTCAGCGTCGTTCGGACACGTTCCTGGACGCGGCGAGTCTGGAGGTGGCGAACCAGATCGTGCAGTACGGGTGGGAAACGGGGCAGAGCAAGCCCAAGACCCCGTCGTCGGAGGGGGTTGTCGCGCTGGACCCGGACACGGTGCTGGTGCTGCGGGCGCACCTGGCCAGTCAGGACGAGGCGAAGGCGAGGCTCGGCAGCGACTGGGTCGAGAGCGACTTGCTCTTCACCTGCCCTGAGGGCAGTCCGTTGCATCCCGCGGACGTCGCNCGAGAGCGACTTGCTCTTCACCTGCCCTGAGGGCAGTCCGTTGCATCCCGCGGACGTCGCGGACGAGTTCGCTCGCCTGATCCGGGAAGCCGGTCTTCCGCCGATCACGTTGCACGGGCTGCGGCACGGCGCTGCGACGCTGGCGTTGGGAGCGGGGGTGGACATGAAGGTGATCCAGCACATGCTCCGCCACTCCTCGATCAAGGTGACGATGGACCTCTACACCAACGTCGCCCAGGAAGTCGCCGCCGACGCCGCCCGCAAACTCGCCGGAGCGATCCCGCGGAAGACGGCGCTGCACCCGGCCCGCGCTCTCGGGCTCCCCTCGGGCTCGCAGGAGACCACAATGGACAGTCCGCAACCGGAAGAAGTGTGTTCGGATAGCACAAATCCCCAGGTCGAAAACTTCTCGAACCTGGGGAGTGAGGGTGCGCCATCAGGGACTCGAACCCCGAACCCGCTGGTTAAGAGTCCACGGTCTGACCTGCCGGGCGGTGCCGAGTGACGTCGGACAAGACCTTTTCGTCCGCTCAGGGTGCGGATTGGACAGTCCGAAGTGTTGTCATCTGTCACTCGGTGTCGTCGTGTCCATGTTCTCTCGGGCTCCCCTCGGGCTCACAGATGTCGGTCTCTGTCGCATGGTCCGACCGGGTTCGTGGTGCTGGGGTCGCTGGGCGGGTCGGCGGGGGTGGTGGCGATGAACGTGGTTGGTGATCGGGTACGTCGGGATAGGGCGTTGTGGATCCAGTGTGGATGTACGGAATTGGTGGCTCTTGGTGCGGCATACGCGTCGTATCGTCATGGTCGGGAGTTCGTGTTGCGGTTTAGTGCGGATGCGTCGACGGCGTCGATCTGGCCGTTGATCGTGGACGGTCTGCTGACTACGGCGACGGTCGAGCTGTGGAAGAACGGCCATAGTGCTCGTGCTGGTGGGCGCTGGGCGGCCTGGCTGGCCTTCGGCTTCGGTATCTCGCTGTCGCTGTGCGCGAACATCGGTTCGGCTTCGCGGTTGAGCGTGTTCGGCGTGCTGGTGGCTGCGTGCCCGCCGCTGGCGGTGTTGCTGCCGGTGGAGCTGCTGAACGGCGCCCTGAAACGGCGAAGGGGCCGAGGCTGCGCCTGTGGCTACGGGTCGTGTTTCCGAGACCGGCGACGAGAGTGAGGACTGGCGCGAGTCTCATGTCGAGACTGGGGCGGAGGTCAGTCTCGCTGTGGTCTCGGACGAGGCGAGGCTGACCGCGGAGGAGCGGATGTGGGCCTACTTCGTGGTGGAGCGCGCGAAGGGGCGCACGCCGAGCGGTGCTGAGCTGGATCGGATGGTCGGCATGCACAATTACGGTCGGCGGATGGTCCGGAGGTGGCGTGACAACGGGCGGCTATCGGCGTCAGTGGAGCAGCGACCGTTGCGTGCCGTCCAAGCCTCTCTGTGAGTCAGCCTGGAACTTGCGCCGAGGGTTGGCCGGTAGATCGTGGGACTCCGGCCAGTACGGCGACTGGACGTCGCTGTGGTCCCGCCGGTTGGCCCGGAGCCTGGTCGGAGCGGCCCGCCGGTGCCGCCTGGCTTGATCGTGATTGGGGCACGGCTTGCCGCTGGCTCGTGTCGACCGTTCGGGGCCGCGAGACTGGCTCCACGCACGGGCTTCTGCTGCAGGTACGAGCCTGACGTGAACGACCGACTTCGTCCAACGGGGGAGACCGTTGCTGAGCTCTGGTCTGGCCATGTTGGTCAAGTAGGTCCGCAGGAGTGAAACCCACGTTCAGTGTCAAGGCGGATCTCAGTTTATTCGACCACCAAGGGCCGTAACTCCTCTCTGAACCGGGGGTGAGCTGGCGCATCTACGAGGTGGAGGTGCACTCTGGCGCCGGCGAGCCGGTAGCTTTCAAGCGCTACCAGATCGTTGTCCGTCCACCGACCGTCGGTGATCAGGTGAACGTAGAGATTTATCCGGTGAGCTGGGACATTGCCTAGCCCCGCTTGCCATTCGGCCACTGCTCGTTCGAGGTCCTGTCCGCTGTCGCCCGGTGCAAGCTGAATCCGAGCTTTCGCGATTGCTTCGGCGGAAAACTCCCGAAGCAACCTGAGTCCAGGCGTCGGGCCGCCGAAGGTCGACAGGAACAGGAGGTCGGCTCCGGCGAGGCTGTCGGCCCAGCGAGGACGGGGTACGTTTCTGGCCAGCTCTGCCATGGCTTGAAGATGCTTCTTCGCTGCACGCGGTGGCATGCTTCTGCTGATGTCACCGGCGATGATGGTGACCTGCGGTCGGGGGAGTTCCTGCCACAACTCCACTAGCCACTCGGTGGTTGCAGGTCCTGAGGCGGATCCGGGAACGAGGGCTTCGGCAACTCCCACCGGGGTGCCGGCGAATTGCTGGACGTGCAGCTGATCAGTGCCCGTGCTGGTGAAGTAGGACGCGCCGAGAACTCGGCGGGGTCGCCACTCGAGCAGCGGGAGGGTCGCGCTCTTGAGGTCCTGCGGTCCGTAGTTGGAGCGTGCTTTCGCTTCGACAGCGAGCAGGACCGGTTCGATATCGGTGCCCGGTGAAGCTGGTTCGGTGGGTGCCTGGGCAAGAGTGACGAGGAGTTCCGGACGGTCGCGCAGGCCTGGGAACAGTGAGGCTGGCGGGACCGACTCGTGCTGGTAGTAGCAGCGGAGTTCTGTGCCGTCGATCAGCTGTGCTGTCGCGATGGCCTCAGGGTTCGTAGAGCCTGCCTTGAGATCCCATGCGCCGTCAGTCAAGGCGGGAATCCATCGACTGGTGTCGTAGCTGTCGAGAACCAGCCTGAGGATCCACAGCTCGTAGACCTGCCATCTGGCCTTCCAATACGGCAGGTCGAAGAATCGCTTCAGCTGTTGGGCACTGACGTCGCGAAAGCAGCCGATGAGGTCCGGCAGGCCTAGGCGGAGGTAGTCGGCGAAGAACCGAATGCTGTATGGACACTCCGGCCTGGACCACACGCGAGATGTGACCTTGGGGAGCAAGCGCGCCAGGTCTTCGAGGAAGCCCGTTCTTCCGTCGACGAGTGTGTCTGCCTGCATGTCGTCATCGGACATCGCTGCGACGGCGACACGCAGTAGCTGCTCCAGTTCGCGGTACTCCGCGGCAACTCCGGGGCGGCAGTTCTTGCACCGCGCGGACGGCGGGATCGTGCCGTCGAGGCACGAGGGCTTCCAATGTGAGTCGTGAAGGGTCAAGAGCTTGCTGTCGGGTGATAGCAGGGATGGGTCGAACTCCGTCCTCGACACTTCCTCCACGATCGTTTGCTCGTAGGCTTCGTAGCGGGAGGGGTCCAGGTCCATCGTCTGTATCTGGGCGTCGGTCACCCTGACGCTGAGGTTGGCGGTGGACCGGACGTCAGCCAGTCTTCCGAGCCACGCGTAGAGGTCGTGGACCATCCTGGCCACCGGAGCGACCGCCGAGGCGAGCGCGGCCAGCACGTCGCCCGGTGGCACGGCCTCCAGCGCGTTCGCCAGGTCGGCTCCGGGGGCGACGCCGAACGCGCTCCGGAGCTTGTCGGCGAGGTCGGTGTCGCCTGAGGCGGTGCCGAGTTCCAGGACGGCGATGAGATCGGAGACGGAGGCCTGATCTGCCATCCCCCGACTTTGCCAGAGCCGCTATCAGCCGCTCCGATCGGTACCCGTCGCCGGACCAGGAGCCTCGGGGGTGCCCCAGCGACCCTCGCCGCTGATGGTCAGCACGAGGTAGATCGGCTGGCTGGTGACGCCCGTTGTGGATCTTCAGGTTGGGTGCCGTCGAGGAGGATCTTCGGACCGCGCAGGCGAGCGGCCGCATTTGTTACTCCACCATCGCCTCGTGCGCCGTGTCCTTGCCCGCCTCGGGATCGGCGTCCCACTCAGTGCCATCAACAGGCCGGAGGCGGTCGAGCGCTGGCGGAGTAGGAGATTCATCCGTTCGACGAGCTCCAAGACCTCCCAGCGGCAGGAGTGCAGGCGCTCGCCGACCTTGCTGGAGGACCTTGCCGAGCACTCTTGTCAATGCAAGAGTCTCACAGCGTAACGCTAAAGGAACAATAGCCAGATATCCAGGTTAGTCTTCTTTGTATCAACAGAATAAGGCCAGCTTGCAGGTCCTTGTGTATAATCTTGAAACGTGATCCCGTCGATCGGTAGAAAGGGGAGGGGGCTCGTGGGCGCGGATCCCTTGGCGCGCGTTATGGCAATATTTGGTGCAGTCATTTCGTTTGCAAGCCTGATAGTATCGATCGCAAACTACCGAAGGGGGGCTCGAAGAATAGAGGTCGCCGTCACTGCGGTCGATATCCGGACAACGCACTCGATGGACCGATATCGGCCATTTGGTGACGTAAGTGGTACCGTGCGGGTTTCCAACCACGGGCCGCATAGTTTTCCTATCAAAAAGATCAGCATAGTCGGAGAAACTGTGGAGATTCCAGTGAATCCGCGTGAAATGGACGAAGATCCGCCGGAAATTAAGGAATTGCGAATAATAAGTCCGAGTCATGAAGAGTCTATCGAGCTGCGCAGTCATGGTTCCATTACTCAATCATTTAAATTTGTGCCACAAGTGGAAACAAATCTAAGTCGATATAAATGGTACCTATATCCGAGTATTACACTGGAAAACGGCGAAGTGATCGCTGGTCCTTCGTTCCTGAAGTCAAACTGGCCTGCGGACTGGGTGAAAAGGCTGTAGCTTCACCACGTGCCAGAGTGTTCGTGTGCACACGTGGCCATGGTTGCAATCCCTCGCGATGGCTGCATGTTGGAGGATGTCCCCGCCGCAGCTGTCGACGGGCAATCGTGGTTAGTCGAGTTCGCCCTGGCGTCGGGTCATGGTGTACTGGGGGGCGAGCACCGGGTCCCGCGACATATGGAGCTGCCATGCGGCGAGCCACCCCACGTGACGGAGCAGTGGATCGGTATGGGCGGGGCCGCCGTGGCGCCGACGTGTCACGTGCTGGCATCGTCTCGGTGGCAGTCCAGGGGTGCGTAGCGTCGAAGACCTGCTTGCGAACCGGCAGTGCGAACTTCGCTGGCACGTCATCGCTGCGGTGCGGTGGCGCGTGCTCTAGCCGTTGGTGCAGCTTAGTACTCCAGCTGTAGTTCGTGATCGGGTGCTGGTTGTCGGTGTCGTCGCTGGTAGTGGCATTGTCGGGCGCGGTGTTGGTGGTGCCGGCGCCAGGTTGACCAGCCCATGATGTCGATGACGGCGCGGGCTGGTTCGAGGACGAGTGTGCAGTAGAGGTGCTTGATCTCGTTGCGTGTCAACGGGATCAGGCCCTCGGGTGGCATCGTGTCGCGGGCGTGGGCAGCGACGGCGGCGAGGAAGGCGTGGGCGAGCATCACCAGCGTGGTCCACCGGTACCAGGAGGTCCAGGTGCGGACCTGGTGCTGGTCGAGGCCGGTGAGTTCTTTGCCGGTCTGGAAGGTTTCCTCGATGGTCCAGCGTCGTCCGGCGACCCGCGCCAGCTCGGCCAATGCGACCCGTTCAGGGCTGTAGCAGCGGTAGAACGCGGTCTCGCCGGTGCGCCGGTTGCGGCGCATCAGCACCCAGTGACAGCCCGTTTTCCCGTCCGGACGCAGCCGGATCCGGGCCCAGTCGTAGAAACGTTGTCCTTTCGCGCCGGCTCCGACGGACAGCTTCTGCCAGGCCCGTTTCCGCAGGCCAGCAGCGATCTCGTCGGCTCGGACCCTGCCTGCGGCGGTCGGGACGCGGTAGTCGCACGCGACCGCCAGCACGTAGGCCTGGCCCCGTTTCTCCAGCGGGTCGCGCAACCCGGCGGCGTCTTTGCCGTAGACCTCGTCGCCGGTCACCCATCCCACCGCGACACCCGCGTCGAGCACCCGCGCGATCATGGCCGCGCCCTGGCGGGACTTCGTCGAAAACCTGACCTCGCCCGGAACCCCGGCCTTCTCTCGCCGATCCCGGTCGTCGGCCCAGCTCTCGGGAAGGTAAAGCTCCCGGTCGATCAACGTGTGCCCGCGCGAGGTCGAGTACGTCAGGAACACCGACACCTGCGAGTTCTCGATCCGCCCCGCGGTGCCGGTGTACTGCCGCTGCACCCCGACAGTGCGGACGCCTTTCTTCACATCCCCGGTCTCGTCGAGAACCAGCATCGCGTCACTGTCGCCGAGGTGCTCGACCACGAAATCCCGCAAGTCGTCACGAACCCCGTCGGCGTCCCACGACGCCCGCGACAACAGGTGCTGCATCCCGTCCGGAGTCCGGTCCCCGACCTGCTCAGCGATGGTCCAGCAGTTCACCCGCGGCAGCTCCGAGAGCAACCCCTGCACGAACCGGCCCGCCCGACGCCGGGTCTCCACCCGGCGAAACCGGCCCGCCACACGGGCCATGACCTCACCCAGCAACCACTGCCACCGACCACGGTCTACGCTGGCAACCGCGGCCACCACACGATCTTGAGTTGTCTTCACAAACACCCATGATCACGTGGTGGCCGCGCCTATCTCACGGACACGCCCAGCACATCACGAACTACAGCTGGAGTATTAGAAAGCGTAACATCTGCGGCGGATCGGGCAGCGCGAGGAGAGCCCTGATCCGACAGTTGTTCGGATTTGGCCCAGCAACTTGCCGATCCGGGCCTGAATGCGAAGGAATCGACTCCTGGTGAAAGGAGACTTGTGTCATCTGAGGTTGTTGTGATGGCAGCCCTTCTGATCGGGCTCGCTGTTGGCTACTTCGCGGCGCAATATCGCTCGCGACGTGACATCCGAGTGCTTGAGCGAAACATCGATGTGCATCTGACGCTGGCTCGCGCGCAGCTCCAGATGCAGGTGGACTCGGCCGCGGAGGCACAGAAGAATGCTCGGCGTGCCGAAGCCTACGATCAGTTGGGACGATGGCTACATGATCTCGAACGTACAATTGACGAGGTTTGGTCCGGGTGCTGCATGGACGACGCTTCTGTGCGTGATCAGGCAAGAGCTACATTGGATCGGTGGCCCTGGGAGACTCTGAGGGTGCCATATGAGTTCGCGTCAGCTCAGTTCTATTGGAGCGAGATGACCCGTGAGCGGCTGCGTGAATTTTCCGGTATCTCGAGTAAGTTTGTCAACAGCGCCATGATAGCCATTGGTGCTGATATGTCAGGCGAGGAGGAGCAAAGGCGGTTAGGCGAATGGAAGTCTCGGGTGTGGGAAAGTCGGTCAGACCTGCTTGCTGCCATAGATCGAGTTCGTGACCGAGTCGGCGTTGAACTCGAAGGCGTGACTCGGCGCTGAGGAGACGTCAGTCGGCTCGCCGCATGGAAAGTTTCAGTCTGCGCCATCCCTGTCGGATCCTGCGAGGCGGTGGAATCTCGACATAGAGTGGTGTCCCCAAGATGAGTCTGGTGACCCGCTTATCGTCGTCGATATCTCGCAGGACGCGAGCTATCCCTCGAAGTCGTCCGCGGTCCGGAGCGGGAAAGGCCGATCGCATGAGTCCGCCGAAAACCTCACGGACGATACTATCGGGATCCAGGCGGGGGCGATTCCAATGCACCAGGCTGGTAAGAAATTCCGGCACCACGTGGATGCCCTTCCGATCACGTTCCTCGAGTGCTTTGATAACCTCATATAGCCAGTCGCTTCCTGAGCCCATGCGACCGCTGGAGGCGATTCGATCTCGAAGATGATTGACAGACCCGCACAGGAGCAGTTCGATCTCCTGAGATCCCGGCCCAGGGTCGATACTGCCTCCGAACAGGACGATATCGTCGCCGACCTCGGGGATGGCACTGTCCTCATGCCCGGTTCCGTACGTCATGTCGAGGTCAAACGACACCCACTGATTGGCTTGAAGCCCGGGTGACGAGAAGTCGACAACGCGGCACGTGCGCTCGAGATACCGAATCACTTTCTCCAGCTTCGCGGCCGTTTCAGCCGACGTCACAGCGGTGTTCGCAGCTCCCCCGTATGTCAGCTTCGTCGAAGCGCCGGGCACGCCCACGGTCGCCTCAACGGACCGGGGTCGTATGGTCGACCACTTGGTTTCGGCAAGTTGAATTGGCTCCGGTGCGGCATCTTGAAGTGGCCCCGGCTGCCGGGTTGTGTGATCGGTCGGCATTCTGATCTGGCCCCACCTGCGGTCGTGGCGAGCGGTTCCGGCACTCTGATTTGGCCCCATCTCCGCGCACTGTTTCCGCTGGTCAAGCGGTGGTCGTGTTAGCTGGCTCGGGTGCTGCGGCGGCGTTTGGTGGTGCGCAGCCGGAAGGATTCGGTGCCGGTCTCGATGATCGACGCGTCGAACGTCAAGCGATCGACAATCGCGGCGCAGAGCCGGGGATCGGTGAAGGTGCGGGCCCATTCGCTGAACGCGGAGTTGCTCGCGATCGCGATGCTCGAGCGTTCCTCCCGCTCGGTGAACACCTGGAACAACAGCTCCGCGCCCCGCCGGTCCAGCTCCAAATACCCCAGCTCGTCAAGGCAAAGGAGATCGACGCGGCCGTAGCGGGCGATCGTCTTGGACAGGTGTTTGTCGTCGGCGGCCTCGACCAGCTCGTTGACCAGCGCGGCGGCGGTGACGTAGCGGACCCGGAACCCGGCTTCCGCTGCGGCGGTGCCGAGCCCGATCAGCAAATGGCTCTTGCCGGTGCCGGAGTCCCCGATCATGCAGACCGGCTGCCCCGCGCGGATCCAGGCTCCCTTGGCGAGGGTGTGGACCAGCGCCGGCGGGACGTTCGGGTTCGCAGCAAAGTCGAAGTCCTCCAGCCGTTTCGCGCGCGGGAACGCGGCCTGTTTGACCAGGCGGGCCTTGCGGCGGACCTCGCGGTCCTCGCACTCGATGAACAGCAGCTCCGAGAGGAAGCTCTTGTAGGTGGCCTGCTGCCGGGCTGCGGCGGCGGCCTGGTCGCCGAACCGGTCGCGGATCGTGGGCAGCCGCAGGATCCGGCAGGCCTGCTCGATCGCGGCGTCGGCGGCTTCCTCGGTGAGCTGGTCCCGGCCGCGGGCGGTGGTGCGGGTCATGACGCGGTTCCCTTCCTCGACGGATTGCGCAGCAGTTGGTCGTAGGCGGCGACCGACGGCTCAGGCCGGGAGTCCGGCGGCAGTTCGGCGTCGCGGCGGCGGTCGGGCAGCGACACGACCTTGCTGCGGCTGCGCTGCGGCCTCGGCGGGTCGACCGCCGCGGTGTCGCCGGCCGCGGCGGCGTGTTTGCGGGCCTCGATCGCGACCACGTCAGGCGAGACCGACCCGGCCTCCAGCGTGACGCGGATCCCGGCGAGCACGTGCGCATGAGCCATTCGCCGGTGCAGCAACAGAACTTCGATCAGCAGCCGGGTCCCGGCCTGGTCGCCGTGCTTGGCCCGGGCAGCCGCCCAGAACGCGTCGTGGGCGGCGGTGAACCAGCCTTTCTCCCGCGCGTGGACCAGCGCGGTCGCTCCCCGCAGCGCACCCGGCTTGCCGGCCAGGACCTCCAGGTAGTGGTCCAGCACCAGGTGCTGACCGCCTTTGGTGGTCAGCCGCGGATGCCGCGCGACCTCGACGGCCCCGTGCAGGACGACCAGTTCTTCGGCGTCGAGCTTGGCCCGGACCGTCTGCCCGATCAGTCTCGCCGGGACCGAGTAGAGCGCCTGACGGACGGTGATCCTGGCGTAGCGGTCGACCCGCGGCGTCGTGGTCAGCGCGATGTCGAACTCGTCGGACGGCAACGCCGCCAGCAGCGGTGCTTCGCAGGCGAAGTCCTGCCCGATCGTGGCGGCCCGCCCGTCGACGTGGCGCGCGTCCTCGGCCAGGTCCGCCGCGGCGAGCCTGTCGTTGACGCCCTTCAGACCGGAGATGTCGGCGATCTTCGGGACCGGGACGAACCAGCGCCGCCGGAACCGGCCGCCTTCGCCCTCGACTCCGCCTTTCTCGTGAGCGCCTTCTTTGCCTGGCATGCAATAGAAACTCGTGATCCCGTAAGCTGATTTGAACAGCACCCAGCGATCAGTTTCGACCCGCGACCGTCCAAAGCAGACCCGCCGCACCGCCGAAGACAAGTTGTCGTAACGGATCTCGCCGGCCGGAACCCCGCCCAGCTCGGCGAACGCGGCAACATGCCCGGCGAAGAAAGCCTCCTGCCCCTGAGAAGAATAGACCCGGTGGATTGCCTTGCCGGAGAACGACATCCGCAACGTGAACAGGAAGCACTTCGTGTCGACGCCGCCGACGTTGACCCAGACCTCGGCGAAGTCGACCTCGGCGTCCTGTCCCGGAAGATGCGTCTGCGGAACAAAACCGTCCACCACGCCCGCGCGGCTGCGGGCCTCCAGCGCGATCTCCGGACGCCGCTTCGCGACGTAACTCGACACCGTGCGATAAGCGATCGTCGCGTCGTGCTCGTCGACCAGCCGTTCCCAGATCCGGTGCGCGGTATGCCGCTGCTTGCGCGGCGCGTCCAGATCCTCCCGCAGCATCGCATCCATCGCACCGCGCAACGGACCCGTCACCGGCGACGACCGGACCGGCGTCTTCCGCGGCGGCGGCACCGCCGACCCCAGCGCCTGCCGCACCGTCCGGCGATGCACCCCGTGCCGCTCAGCCAACGCCCGCACCGACAGCCCCTCGACCCGGGCATCACGGCGGATCAGCGCGAACAACTCCACCCTGGACACCATCCCGGCTCCCACACGGACGGCCCCTCCCCGGCACTGTCCGCCCAGAAACCTCCGCTCGACCGACCGACTCGCACACCACGAGCCCGAATTCCCCCGATCGGTGGGTCCTGCACGCAATGCCGAACCGGGGCCAAATCACGATGCCACGGCCAACCACTTGCCCGCGTCCACGAACATGCCATGAAGCTTGCGTTCTGACAGATACAGCAGCTCGCGCATCAGGTCATCGTAGCGACTCGCTCCGGTCAGGTGATCTGTAACTGGTTGAACCGGTTCGTAGGGCGGAAGTGGTCGTCACGCGCACACTCCCCACGCGAGCGGAACCTGGTCTCCTTGTCCTAGCTCGCTCGACTAGCAGACTGTCCCTGTTCCGTCGCCGGAACAGCCAGATGATGACCTTGAATTGTGCAACAGCTGTATAGATGCATAAGGTGCATATTTGATGACAGGGTCAAGTAATGAGCCTGATCGCCCCGTCCTCGTTCTCGAGCCCTGCCAAGATCGACGGCAGCGCGGGCAGTACCTCGTCGTCGACGACGAGGTACTGCTGCTCGGCGCACAGTCCTGTGTGCTGGAAGCTCGCGAGTAGGTCGCCCAGTGCTGGCGGGGTGAGGGCTTCGATGTTCCGCGCGACTTGGCGGCATTGCTCAATTTCTTCCAGGGAAGACGCGGAGTCCGCGGTGACTCTGCGCCACAGATCCAGGTCCATGCCGATCGAGGTGATCGTACGCCTGGTGGCCCGCTCGGCACGGCCGATGATCCCGATGCCGTCCGGGTCCAGGTCGCACCACCCCGCCAGGGGGATGCCGGGAAATCTTGCGATGAAGCGGTGCATGAGTCGCCGGTATACCCTTCCGGCCACACGACGAGCCATCGTCGGTGGACGTCAATGTTCTTGCAGACCTGTTCGAAGTTCTCGTGGTTTTCCACCAGGAGCAGACCGCGCGGCCGCGTGTCGAGGATGTCCGCCTTCAGGAGCGCGCGGAGAGGAAGGCAGATCTACGGCATGGCGAGGTGCGCCAGTGCGACGGTGACTCCGTCCACCACCCAGGTGAGCGGGCCGCGCATCTGGATGGGCTGGTCCCTGAGTTCGATCGCCTCCTAGAGTGACTTCCCGATCAGGTTCTGGAACGCTGCTTTGGACCCTGCGGACCATCGTTTCGAACTGTCGAGCGCGGTCGTGGGCTAGCTTCGCTCGGAGATCGGTTTTCCCTTGTCGACGCGTTCGTAATAGACCTGCTGCGACGCGCAGGGCCGAGTTGTACGGCTTCCAGTGAGTCGATCCGGTCCGGGTTCCGTTCGACACCACGAACTTGTCTTCCTTGCCCAAGGAATGCAGCAAGAGCAGTTCATCGGCGAGCTCTGGGCTACCGGCTATCGCTTCCGCGAGGGAATACCGAGCCCGTAGTACCTCCTGTTGTCTGGCGATCCGCTGGTACCTGGCGTGCCCGGAGTGGGTGATGGTGCTGCCGCCGGTTTCGATGAGCAAGCGCCGCAGACCTATTCCCAGCGCTCCGGTGCGGAGGACCCGGTCGGCCACGGTCAGCTTGACTTCGCCTCGGCGACTGCACGCTTCCCGGCCGAAGAGGCCGTGGATGTCGTTTCACTCTTCGTCGGTGAGACCCGTGAGCCGCAGAGGCGAAGCGAGTTTTCCGTTGTTCCAGAGCCGTTCGTGCGCGGCGGCGCAAAACCGTCTGCCGCCGGCTGACGCGCCCCAACCGGCCACTTCGTCGGCGACTCCGGGCGGTAGCGGTGCTGTCGCCGCCGAGCGGAGTTTAGGCGATGACGTCATCGTCGGCGGGCACGGCGAGCGGGTCGGGCAGGCGGTGGTCACGTTTTCCGTCCTAGATGAACGGCGTTGCCAGTACGCCTTCCTGGCCGGGGTCTCGGAACAGTTCGTAGGTGGCTACTCCCGGCACTTCTTCATGAAAACCCCGCTCGTCGTGGCTGGTCATGACGAAATCCAGGTCGAGGTCCGTGGGCAGGCCCATGCAGTGCCCGCGCATCTCGGCGTCGATGCCAGCGAAGGCCTCGTCGAGGTAAACCGGGTGCGGCGCGGTCGGCTCGAGTGCCTGGTAGTGCGCCGCGGCGGCGACGAACAGCGGGAGTTGCAGCATCACGGCCTTCTCGCCGCCGGACCCCTGCTGGTGCATGCCGTCGGTTAGGGCACGCCAGGGCTCGCTGGCTTTGCGCACCCGGATCCGGAACCGGCACCAGCTGCGGTAGCCGAGCGCCTCGCGCAGCCGCGTCTTCCAGTCGTCCGGCGAGTCCCGGTCGCGAACGGTCTCCACCCGCTTCACGAGGAAGTCGATCAACTCGGTGCGACTCTCGCGCGCGAGGTAGCGAGGTGCCTGGCTGTCGAGCAGGCGGCGCGTGCGCCGTGTCCTCGCCCACCTCCGGATCGGCGTCCCACTTCAGCTCCATCAACAAGCCGGAAGCGGTCGGGCGCTGGCGAAGCAGGAAATTCATCCGATCGACGAGCTGCAGCGCCTCTCGGCGGCAGCTGCGCAGGTGCTCGCCAACCTTGCCGACGAGCACCTTGCCGAAGAGCTCGGGTTCCCGGCCGTCCAGCAGCGTGCGCCGAGTTTTGATCTCGTCGCTCAGGATCCCCGCATCCGCACCTGTGGGGTTCCAGAAATCGGTTCAAGCGCCGGACCTGCGGAAACAGACACGTTGCGGGCAGGGCATGAGCGCCAGTCGGGACGCTGCGTGTGTTGTATCTGGTCTTCCTCCGGCTGGTGGGTCTGCTGGTGTTGCTCGGTCGTTCGTCGGCGTGGAAGGACGTCGAGTTGCTGGTGCTTTGCGACGAGGTGGCCGTGCTGCGGAGAGGCAACGCGAAGCCGCGCCTGGACTGGGCCGACCGGGCGGTGATTGCTGCGTTGGTCCGCCTACTGTCCACAGGATTGCGGCTGCGCCGGTTGGTCACTCCGGCCACGATCCTGCGCTGGCACCGGCGTCTGGTCGCCGGAGAGTGGACGCCTGCCGTCGGGCCGGACCCTGCCTCGATACCAAAGACGGTTACTCAGCGTAAGAAGAATGGTCCAATGGATGAGATAGGCGGGCGCGACACGCGAAGCGTTGTGCAATCCGCGGGAGGTGGGGGCCATCTTCGATGAGGTTCGGGAGCGCTTCGGCGAATGTGGTTGGCTGCCGCTGTGACGGATTCCGAACCCTTGACTTACTCGGTGATCAACCGTGGGCTCCGAGCGTCGCGGGTGGTGATCGTTTTCGACGGGGGTAGTGAATGGACCTACTGGGCACGCCGGGCGCTGTTTCTGGCTAATCAGGTCTGGGGAGGTGTCGGGTTCGCGCTGGTCCCGCACCGAGACGGTGTGGTCGATCCGGCCCTATTGCACGCCTGCCGCGCCTACGACCCGGACTACGTGGTTGCCTTCGGGCGCACACTTTCCGAGATCGACCATTTCGAGCCCGGGAAGCTCCAGATCCGTGGTGCCGACGGCGCCCCGTTGACCGGCGCAGATCGCGCGGCGGCATTGGCCAGAGCCGACAGGGAGCCCGGCTCCGCTCCTTCCGAAGCCGATACGCGAGCCCGTGATGTGGTGTCGAGCGTTTGCTCGCCGTACCAGTTCGACAGTGCGGAACCACTGCTCGACGACGTTTTTCTGCTGGACTGCCCATCGCCTTCGTTTCCCGCGGCGATCGAGGTCCCCGGAGCTCACCAGGGTCACGTTCTTCAGTGCCCGCCTTCATGGGACGGTCTGCTTGGAGTGGCGATCGCGTCCAAGGTCGGGATGGTCGAGCCGCCAGACCTCAACGCCACCACACCACCGGAAAACCCGGAGGCGTCGTCGGAGCTGACTCGTTGGTTGCTTGGCCAGCCAGCTGGCCCCCTTCCGCGCGAGTTGCTGTGGTTCCCGAACGGCATCGCAACCGGAGTGTTGACTGAGCAGTCTCGACATGCGTTCGACCGGACGATGGCCGGCCTTACCCGGGTGACTTCCACCACTTACCGGGACAGGATCGACACTGCGGTGCTGGGCGACACCGCCGAGGATTTCGCGCTCGCGCGACTTCGTGACCTGACCTACGGCCGCACGGTCTGGCTGCCGAGCATCCTCGGCACCGAGGACGTCACGCTCGCCTATCCCATCGTCGCCAAGCTGCACGGTTCGGCTGGCAGATCGCGCGGGTGGAAACATGAGGCGCTGACCATCACTTCGGTCTCCCGACCGCACGAAGAAGTGATTGACTTTCGCGAACGGTTGGTAGCTAGTGCAGCGGGCACCTTCCGTGCTGAGTCTGCCGCCGCTGACGGGGTTCACGTGATCCCGGCCGTCGAGGCGGATTGGCCAGCAAGCGGCTTCACCCATGTCGCGGTGCAAGAGCAGTTCGACGACGTGCTGCCCGTGCCGACATTCACTGACGAGACCGGCACAACCGAAATGGTGGCACCCCTGCCCGCGCCGTCGTTGAACGATGCGGCGCTCGCAGCCCACCGGGGTCTGGCCTGGCAGGTCGATGTCACCTGGGCGGGCAGCCATTCGATTCGCGGTCGCCGCGTTGTGGGCAGCGAACTGTTCGGTGCCAGGACCCACGAGTGGCTCACGATGGCACGGGCCAGCCGTAGCGGGATCTCCCACCGTGCTGAGCGTTTCGACTTTGTGCCGGCCGGCACTCAAACCGTGAACCAGCTCGCTCGGCCGACACTGCGGAACCTCAGCCTGGCCGGTTACGTCAATGCAAAGGCCGCCGAACACGACATGACTACCCGGGTTAGCGACGCCGGGCAGCGCACCGCTCAGCTGACCCGGATGCTTGGCGGCCGTCGTGAATTTGCCTCATTGTTCGGCGGGCCGCTGCTTCCCGCGCTCCACGACCTCCTGCCGGCGAGCTCCTCTGTCGAAGAGGCCTACCCGGATGGACGTGGCGTCGTATTGCGGGTCGGAGAAGGCGTGCTGAGCTTCGACGGTTTCGTCGACCGCACTGACAGGCTGTCCGACAAAGAGGTTCGCGGCGAGCTCGACCGCGCGTTGCGCGCGCGGGTCCTGCGCCGCGGACTGGTGTTGCGCTGTGCCGTGTGCCAGAGCAAGCAGTTTCTGATCATCGACAAAGTCGCCCAGACTTGGCGCTGCGAGCGCTGCGACAGCGGGAACGAGTTGGACCACAGCGCCTGGCACCACTCCACGTGCGAACCCGCATGGTTCTACGGGTTGCACCCGGTGGCACAGCACTTGCTCCGGGACCACGGCGACGTGGTCGCGCTGCTGTCAGCTCGTCTGTCTGCGCCGTCGCAGGGCCGCCCTGTGCGGTACCAGGACCTTATGGAATTGGAGTTCCTGAAAGACAACGAGCCGCAGGTCGAAGTTGACTTGATCGCCTACCGCGAGGACGCCCTCATTGTGGCCGAATGCAAGTACAGCGATGACTTAGGTGGCGGCGTGAGAGTCAAACGGCGCGCCGAGATCGACAAGAAGTGCCGGGCCGCGGCGTGGGTTCAGGCCGATCAGTTGGTGTTCGCGACCACTGCCTCAGCCTGGAAACCGAGCGCTGTCGGGGCGATTAGTGCAGCTGTGCGCGGTTTCGAGGGCTGGTCAGCCTGCAGCCGGCCCGCCGTACGGCTTATCACCGGTCTGGGAACAAATTCCTCCCACGAAGAAGTCATTAGACCTGGCTCCTGACGGCACTTCTCTCGTGATTCTCGCCTCGCGGACGTGCTCGTCATGCCGCGACTTTGCTCGTGCCCAGCCACGACGCGGTGCGGTGGCACAGGGATCCGTCAGTTAACGAGCTCGAGGGGCACCGTGTAAGAACACGTTCTCGATAACGGTGTCCGCGCGTCAGTCTCGTCTTGCGGCAAACGCCCTCGTCTGCCAGTGAGCGGCTGCTCGCTATTTAGCTGATCACCCCCAGCAGCGGACATTTTCGGGGAAGTGAACTCTCTTGTGTATTGCGGATGGCGGCGTTGGCTGGGATTGAGATCCCGAAGCTGTACGGGGAGTTGCCCACAGGCGATGGTCACACCCAGTCACCGCGATGGCTCAGTTGCCAACTCGGTCCACGTGCGCAGGAAGTGGCTTTCCATGCCACCTGGGTGAGCGCTTCGCACGATGACCTGGTCGTCGCCAGGAGAACGGAACATGGCGAGGACCTCGTCCTCCAGAAGGCAGATCCCGTATTCGCCGCTACCGTCGATGTAGACACCGGCCGGTCGCCCGGCCGCCCAGAGCGCGCGTATCTTGCGTCGCAGAACTGCGACGGCCCCGCTGGACAGGATGACTCGGTCTCTCCTTCCGCCGAAGTGGAGAGGCGGATAGGCGATGTCCAGTGCTGCAGGGACGGCTTGGGTGTAGCCGTCCAGCAGGCGATCCGCAGGAATGGCGTCGATCATGGCTGACAGTGCGGCGGGATCGGCGTCGGGTTCACAAGGCAGATCGAAGGTAGCGTGGAGCAGGGCTGTCAGTCCCACGAGAGCACCTCGCCGCCGGTGGGCAACGTGCGCTGCGATCTCCAGTCCTCCCCGCGCGTTGTAGATCGTTTGAGCGACGATCTCCCGTAGGTCGATCTCAGGTGCGATCGTCAGCAGTCCTTCGTCGAGCGCCTGTGCGTTCTGGAATGCGGCTTCAACCAGGGTCTTGTGCAGCGGGCTGGTATTGCCGACGAGGTCATCGCCGATCCACGTGACGAGCTGCCGGATCACGTCCGGATCCTCGGTAGGTTCGCCACCGTTGCTCGGCCCGATGACAAGCTGTGGTGGGCGTGTCGCAGTGTCGGCGAGCGATGCGGCGAGCTGCAGTTCGGTCATGGGAACGGCCAAGTCGGCGCGTGCCCAGGCCAAAAGCGAACGGATCCGGTTGCGGACGAGCGGGTCTGTCTTCACCTGGTACGCCTTGGCGTATGTCCACAATCGCGCGAGCCGAAACCCGAGGCGGGAGAACCACTGCGCGCCAAAGGCCGGGATCTTCTCGTCTGGCGCGATGGTGTCGATGACCTTCAACGCGAAATCGGGTGTGTGAGTGCCGATCACGGTTCCTGCGAGCTCGCCACAAGTGTCGGCGAGTCGTACCGGGTTGGTGAGCAGGTCACGGGTGTAGTCGCCGATGAGGCCCCAGGAGTTGAACACGACCGGGACGGCGTATCGGTCCATGATCGGGCCCGTGCTGCGGTGACGCTGGTCGCTGCGCATGTCGCGCCAACTGCCGGTGCGGTGCCAGCTGACGGTTCCGTGCGATGACAGGAACCGTGTCGCGGCATCGAGTTCAGGCGAGGAGGGATGCCAGCGGTCGCCGCAGCCGAGTTCCGCGACGCGCTTGTGCAGGGGCGAGCGCGTCATCGCGCCGAGGAAGTAGTCCGCTTTCGCGGCACCGAGGAAGCCTGCCGGATTGACCCGCGCGACGGTGAGTCCGGCAGGCTCGATGGACCCGATGGGGTAGTCGCTGTTCTCCCAGGCGAAGCCGAAACCAGTGACGCCGCCGCGGTCTGCCTCACGCCCGATCAGGTCTAGCGCGCTTCCTAGCAGACATTCCGTCGAGACGGGATCGGCGTGGGGGTCGTGCGGGGTGAACCTCAACGTCATGGTGTCGATATGGCGTGCGGGGATGACGTCCTGCCCCAGGCTCGTCCATCCCGACGGAAGCCGGACAGTGAGTTGCAGGGATTCATCAGCCTCGAGGCAGAGAATTCTCAGCCCGTGCCAGGTGATCAACGACGAGAGCGAGTGGTCCAGCAGCGGCGCGTAATCCGTGGAGACCACGACGAAGCAAATGTCCGTCCGAGCCGAGAACGGCAAGTGGTTGCGCAGCTCTTGTTCATAGGCGAGCAGTTCGGTGATCGTCTCTCGCGCGGTGGCCTTGGCTCGCTTGATCTCGAACACCACCACCGAACCTGTTTCCGGTGACACGTAGAGCAGGTCGGCGTACAGCTTTTCAGACCGGTCGAGAGAGATCGACCGCGTGTAGTTGGACACCGGCGTAAGCTCAACGAGCCGGTCGCGTACCATCAACGCGGCATCGGCCACCCGATGGAGGACGATGTCGTCCAGGAGCAACAGCCTCTCGCTTCCCTGCACCTGATCCAGTGCGACAGATTCCACCTCGTCCCAGCCGGCGATGCTGCCGACTAGTCGACCGTCGCCGATCAGCTTGTCTACGAAGCCCTGTAATTCCTTTTCCAGCACAGTTCTCCCCCATGTGGTTATGCCCCTTGATGCCCGTCAGCGCGGCAACGCTTGACGAGGAAGTCGATCTGCGTCGGCTAATGTGCTCCGGCAGTTGGCGCTTGCTCGACGCTGACGAGGACTTCGCCGACGCGGGCACCGCTTCAGCGGAGCCGCGAACAGCGAACGCCTCGATCCGCCGCGTGCGGACGGTCTCGGAGCCCTCGATCTCGATCGCTTTGCGGCGGCCGAGCACGTCGCGCAACTTCTGCAACCGGAACGTCCGTCCAGTCCGAAGGATGAGTCAATAAGGAGGTCATCGGCGACATGATCACATCTGATCGCTCGCAGCGAAGCGGACTGCCACTGACACTCACCCGAATAGAGCACACCTTCTGTGCGTCGAGTGCTCGTCGCGGAATCCGTCGATGCTCGACCTGGTCATTAGCCAGCGGCTGGCCGCCCTCGCCAGTCGCTGGCTGAAGCGTTCCGCCCCCCGGCCCCGGTTCCGCGGCGCAGGCTTGCACCACAGGATGTCGCTTTGGCACGTCGGAAGAGTTGCATGCATGGTTAGTCGATAGCTGTCTCGCTTGGTCGGCTTATGGTGTGTTAGTGACTAACTCAGGCCCGACTTTTCGGCTTGTCTGAATTGTTCTATTTGTCTTGTTGTGAAGTTGGCATGGACATCGCTGCCTGGAATTCTTGGCTGTTTTGTAACCTGACGTCGAATGCTCCGTTTGGCGTATTTCCTTAAATTGGTTGATTAGGCAAAGTAATCCCGGGTTCGTCGGGGGCCCAGCGTTTGCGGCTGGTTGCTCTGGGCGAGGGGGATGTCGTGCGTGGTCGGGTTGTGCGCTGGCGCGCTTTTTTCGTTGCGGCGACGGTGGTGTTGGGCACCGCGACAGTGGTCCAGACCGGTGGTTCGGTAGCTGCGGCGGCTGTTCCTGACACGGCGGCGGACGAGGTGACTGCGGCTGCTTACGCACGCGAGGGCGACAAGCAGGTCGAGGTTGCCTCGGAGACGACCGAGACCACGCAGGTGCTCGCGAATCCCGATGGTTCGTGGACGATGACGCAGTACGTGCATCCCGTGCGGGTGAAGCAGGGGACTGCCTGGGTTGCGGTCGATTCCACGCTGGTGCAGCGATCCGACGGCACGATCGGCCCGAGGGCCGCCGCGATCGATCTCGCGCTCAACCCGGGTGGGGCCGGTTCCGCGGCGACACCGATCGTGAAGGCTGGCGCGCAGGACAAGGCGGTCGGGCTGAAGTGGACGGCCGACTTGCCGAAGCCGCGTCTGGAGGGCGACACCGCGACTTACGCGGAAGTGCTTCCGGGCGTGGACCTGACGGTGAAGGCGGCAACCGAGGGCTACACCGAGAACCTGGTCATTAAGACAGCGGACGCGGCGAAGAACCCCAAGTTGCGCGAGATCGCGTTCGGTCTGTACACGAAGAACACATCCGTTTCCGTCGCGGAAGGCGAGGGCCGCGGCACGCCGGCGCAACCGAAGCCGACCGACGGCCTGCAAGTGACGGACGGTTTCGGCAAGGTGCTGTTCGCCGGTGACGCATCGCGGATGTGGGACTCGTCGGGGGTCGGATCGCCCGCTGAGCAACAGCTTGGCGAAAGCGGCGGCCGTCGTGAGGCGGTGATGGGCTTCCAGCTCGCGGCGGACAAAGTCACGATCGCTCCTGACCAGTCGTTCCTGGACGATCCGGCGACGCGGTACCCGGTCTCGCTCGATCCGGACAACTGGTGCACGTCCTGCGGCATCCAGTCTCATGTGGTCGTTCAATCCGGTTACCCGGACGCGCACAACTGGAACGCCTCCACCGGTGACCTCTCCGATCTCAAAGCAGGGTACGAGGATTACGACCGGGCCGGGACGTCACGGTCCTACATCCAGATGAACACCTCCCGGCTGGGCGGCACGGCCATCCACAGCGCGACGCTGAACACGACGGTGCTGCACAGTTACAGCTGCAGCCCGCGGCCGACCGGACTGTGGATCTCGAACCCGGCCGACCCCGGGACGACGTGGAACCTGCAGCCCGGCTGGTCCTACCACGTGTCGGACATGAACGTCGCGAACTGCCATGACGCAGGCAACGTGGCGGGCCAGTTCGACGCGACCGGCGCAGCGCGGGACGCGGCGGCGAACTACTGGCAGAGCACGTGGTTCGTGCTCGCGGCCGCCAACGAGGGAGACGGTACCGCGGCGTGGCGCCGGTTCGCGCTGAACCCGTATTTCCAAGTGAACTACAACTCGTACCCGAACCCGCCGGCGAATCTGTCGATGCAGCGCGGCCTCCTCCCATGTGTCACCGGCCCGAACCGGCCGTGGGTGTTCACAAAAACCCCGCAGCTGGCCGGCCAGGTGTCGGACCCAGACGGCGGCACGGTGCTGGCGAAGTTCGGCGTCGCGTTCGGCGCAGTAGGGCACAACGTCTACAGCCACGACAACGGCGCGAACCTCGTCGCAGTGGGCACCGCAGGACCGAATCAGCGCGCGACCGCTCAACTGGCGGCCGTTCCAGCGGGCTGGATCAACGACGACGGTATCTACAACTGGTCGATGCAAGCGACCGACGGCGAGTTGTGGACCAACTGGGTCGGCAACTGCGAGTTCACTGTGGACTCCAAAGCACCGCACGCCCCGAGCGTCACGATGACCGGCACTCCACCGGTGAATCAGGGGGACACGGCGGCCTTCTCGGTGCGCGTCGACATGGCGACCGCCGGTCTCTACGACATCGACCATTTCATCTTCACGACCGATGGTTCCGAGCCGCAGGTGCAGGGCTCGCTGACCGCGCCCGCCACACAAGGGACTGACGCCGGGGGCGCGTTGATCGCGACGACGAACCTCAGCACCACCGCGGTGAACGGCAACCAGAACCTGATCCGCGTCAAGGCAGTGAACAAGGCAGGCACACCAGGCCCGGTGGCGACGTGCGTGGCTGACGGTCATCTGGACGGCCCGTCCTGTTCGTATCACGTGCAGCCGGTGACGCCGGGCACGAACCTGGCCGGCGCGTGGTCACTGGACGAGACCGGCGGCACCACCGCAGCGGACACCGCATCGACCACGCCGGGCAACAGCGGCGTCGCCGTGCACAATGCCGCGCTCAGCGGCGGAGCGGCTTGGTCGGCCGGTTACAACCAGGGCAATAGCTGGTCGCATCCCGACGCGAACGGATACGGCGAGGGCGCGAAGGGAGCCTTGAGCCTCGACGGCACGTCAGGCTTCGCTCAGACCTCGGGGCCGGTACTCGACACGACGAAGTCGTTCTCGGTCGGCGCGTGGGTGAAACTGACCGACACCACCCACTCCCAGACCGTGCTGGCGCAGGACGGCACGCTCACTGACCCGTTCCTGTTGCAATACAACAAGGAAAGCAACGCGTGGGTCATGCGCATGACCACCGGCGACAACACCGATCTCAACGACGCCAGGGCGATCGCGAGCGGCGCACCGCAGCTGGGCATCTGGACTCACCTGACCGCGACCTACGACGCGAAGACGAACATAGCCACGCTGTATGTCAACGGCGTCAAGCAGGGGACGGTCGCTGCGCACCCGTGGGCCGCGACCGGGCCGATGCTGATCGGTGCCAGCAAGTGGAACGGCAGCAGGATCGACTATTTCCACGGCCAGATCGACGACGCACAGGTGTGGCAGCGTGTGCTGTCGGCCTCGGATGTGCACGACTTCGCCAACGTTGGCGTGCTGGTCGCCGCGTATGGCCTTGCCGAGGGATGCGGTCCTGAGCTGACGAGCTCGACCTCGCGCGTGCCCTCCCAGCAGGTGAACTGGCAGCTCGACGAAACCGCGGGCGCAGTGGGACACGACACCAGCGCGTTCGGCAACGACGTGAGCATGTCCGGTGGCTACAGCTGGGTGCCGGGCCACTCCGGCGGCGCGGTGCACTTCGACGGTGCGACCGGAACTGGCACGTCGTCCGGACCAGTCGTGAACACCGCCGGCTCGTACACCGTGTCGGCGTGGGTGAAACCTGACGATCTCAACGGCACTCAGACGGTGCTGACACAGCCGGGCAGCCACGCGGAAAACTTCGTACTGCGCTACGCCAAGGACGTCGGGCACTGGGTCTTCGGCGTGAACTCCGCGGACGACTCCGCCGCGACGATGCGGTGGGCAGTCGGGACGAGCACGCCGTCGGCCTCGACGTGGACGATGGTCTCCGTCGTGTTCGACACCGACACCAAGCAAGCGCGGCTCTACGTCGACGGCAAACGCGAAGCGACCATCACCGCGCCTACGGCATGGGGCGCGACCGGCAACGCGCTACTCGGGGCAGAACCAGGTGCTGTGAACCTGTTCAAGGGAGCCGTGGACCAGGTCGGTGTCTGGGCGACCGGGCTCAACGACGACCAGATCGCGGCGATGGCGGGGTACAGCTACTACGAGTCGGTCGGGCAGCGGGCGAGCAGCGCCTCCGGCGGCGTTCAGCTCACGGCAACTCCCGACGCCGGAGGCAACCCGACCGCGTGTGCCGCGCAGTTCGACAATTCCTGGAGCGGCCAGGTCGACGTCCCAAAGCCGGCGAACTTCCGCACGGACAAGTCGTTCACCGTGGAAGCTTGGGTCAGCCACACCTGGACCGCTGCCGACGTCTCCGCCATCGGTGCGGTCGATCCGTACGCCCGGGCTGTGGCCGGCGGGAACGACGCACAGTACTCGCCGTTCCTCCTCGGCTATCGCGCCGTGGCCGACAGCGCGGGGAAACTGCACGGGAAGTGGAGTTTCCTGCTCTCCACGTCGGCGACCAGCGACGGTGCCTGGTACGCGCTCAGCGACGCGGACGTCGCCGACAACACATGGACACACCTGGCGGTCTCCTACGACGCCACGACCCACATGGTCACGCTGTACGTCAACGACGTGAAGCAGAACTTCTTCCTCAACACCCAGGACGGCAGCGGCGTCTCCGGCCGCGACGGCAGCAGCGGCCTGTTCCTCGGCCGCGGAATCTGGGGCGGCAACCGATCGGACGAATGGTACGGACGGCTCGCGGGCGTCCGCGTGTACTCCGGCGTTCGCGGTGCCGCCGTCGTCGGCAACGACTTCACCAAAGACGACCCGCGCCTGCTGTTCCGAGGCTGACTTCCTTCCGTGACGCGACTTTCGAGGCTTGAGGGCAGGTTGACCATGCGTGGACGCATTCGGACGAGACGGTGGACCAAGGTCACGGCCGGCGCGGTCGTGGTGGTGCTGACGGCCGCGGCGCAGCAGGCGGTGTCCACCGGGGCCGCGAATGCCGCCAGCGGGTGGCACGGCCTCGGATGGGACCTTCCCGCGACACAGCAAGCGAAATCAGTTCCCGGCAAGGACGGCGGTCTCGCGGATCACCCGGCCCCGCCCCCGTCCGCGCCGCTGCCGGCAGTGTCCTGGCCCAATGCGTCCACCGCGGATCTCAATCTGCCGGAAACCGGTGCCGCGAAGGCGGTTTCGGGGGGCACACCCCCGGCAACGGTGAGCCGTGCGGCCCGCGGTGGTCACGGTCCGGGCAAACTCCGGCTTGAGATGCTCGACCGTGCCGCGACGGAGCGCGCAGGCATTAGCGGTGCGCTGTTGAAGTTGTCGCCGGTCGAAGGCGACACGGCCGGTCCGCTCGACCTTTCGCTCGACTATCGGTCCTTCTCCGGGGCCTACGGAGCCGATTACGGCTCGCGGCTGCGGCTCGTGCAGTACCCCACATGCATTCTCACCACGCCAGATCAGCCGCAGTGCCAGACGAAAACGCCGCTGCCATCGGCCAACGACACCAAGACCGACCGGGTCTCCGGACAGGTCGCTTTCGCACAGCAGAACACGGCAACGGTGGTGGCCGCGGAAGCCGACGACAAGGGCGACGGCGGGGATTTCAAGGCCACTGACCTCAAACCGGCGGGTTCATGGAGTTCCGGCGGTTCGACCGGTGCATTCACCTACTCCTACCCGCTCAACCTCCCCGCCGGACCTCACGGAAAAGGACCCGGACTGAGCCTGGACTACTCGTCCGATGCCGTCGACGGCTTGACCTCGGCCACCAACAACCAGGCTTCACCGGTCGGCGACGGCTGGACGCTCTCGGGCGGCGGCTACATCGAACGGTCCTACAAGTCCTGCGCCGACGACCTGGGCGGCAACAACGGCCAGAACAAGCAGAACGGCGACCTGTGCTGGTTCTCCGACAACGCCACCCTGTCTTTCGGCGGCAGCAGCGACATGCTGGTCAAGGACAAGGATTCTGCGAACAGCTGGCACGCGAAAATCGACAAAGGCTCGAAGATCGAGAAGATCACAGGTGCGGCCAACGGCACGCAGGGCGGCGAAGCGTGGAAACTGACCACGATCGACGGCACCCAGTACTACTTCGGGCTCAACCACTTGCCCGGCTGGCAGAACGGCAACGCCGAGACTCACTCGGCGTGGACCGAACCCGTCTACGGCAACAACCCGGGCGAACCGTGCTACCACTCGGCATTCGCTGATTCGCTGTGCGGCAACCAAGCGTGGCGCTGGAACCTCGACTACTCCGTCGACACCCACGGCAACGCCACCGTCTACTACTACGACAGCGAAAACAACGCCTACGCCGTCAACAACAACACCGCGGCCCCGACCGCTTACGTGCGCGGCGGCTATCTTTCCCGGATCGAATACGGCTTCAACACCCGCGTCGCGGGCGTCTACTCGACACCGCCCGCCCGAGTTCTCTTCGACACCGCCGAACGATGCCTGCCGACCCCGACCTTCGCCTGCGACCCGGCACAGCTGACCAAAACCAACGCCACCCACTGGCCGGATGTGCCGTTCGACCGGATCTGCACGGTGGGAACCACGTGCCTCAGCGCCTCGCCCACGTTCTTCAGCCGCAAGCGCTACACCGCCGTGACCGGGCAAGTCACCGACGGAAACGGCGGCTGGAAACCGGCAGTGTCCTGGACTCTCGGGCAGTCCTACCCGACCACCGGCGACGGCGGCAGTCCGGCACTGTGGCTCGACTCGATCACCCAGACCGGCCTGGCCAACACCTCCAGCGCACAGCCCGCGATCTCGTTGCCGCCGACGCTGTTCCACGGCGTTCCCAAAGCCAACCGCGTTGACGCCACCCATGGCTACACAGCACTCACGCGTCAGCGGATCGACGCGATCACCAGTTCGACCGGCGGCGTCACCAGCGTGAAATACGCCGAACCCGAATGCGTCACGGGCACGAAAATGCCCGCGTCCCCGGAAAGCAACACGCTCGCCTGCTACCCCGTCTACTGGACCCCCGGAGGGCTGGAAGACCCGATCCTCGACTGGTTCAACAAATACCCGGTCACCGAAGTCAAAGAAGACGGCCGGACCGCGCTGTCCCAGCAGATCGTCACGCACTACGACTACCTCGGCGGCGCTGCCTGGCACCATGAGGACACCCCGCTCATCAACCCGAAGTACCGGACCTGGTCGCAATTCCGCGGATACGGCGAGGTGAAGACGACCAAAGGCGCCGCGGCCGGCGACCCGTCCGGTCCGCAGACGATCAGCGACACCCGGTACTTGCGCGGAATGGACGGCGACACCCTGCCCGGAGGGGGACGGCGAAGCGTCTCGGTGCCCAGCTACTGGGGCGAGAACGTCACCGATCTGGACCAATACGCCGGATTCACCCGGGAAAGCCTCACCTACCTCGACGGTCGCGTGATCGTGGACCACCTGAGCGACCCATGGCGCAGCCCGGCCGCCACCGCGACCGACACCGACGGGTTCCAGTCCTTCTACACCGGCACCGCGGTCGACCGGTCCCGGGTCTGGAGCGACTCCGCGCAGCAATGGCAGGCAAGTCGCACGACCACGACCTACGGCGACTACGGCCTGGCCACCGCGACCGAAACAGTCGGTGCGTTCAACGGAACGACGCCGGATCCGGCCCAGAGCACCTGCACCAAGGCGACTTATCTTGCCAACACCGGTGCCTGGCTGCTCAACTCCGTGCAACGCGAAACCAAATTCGCTGCTACGTGCGCCACCGGGCCTAGTGCATCGACCATCGTCTCGGACACCAAGAACTCCTACGACTCCCAGCCCTACGGCACGCCTCCGACCATCGGGGACGTCACCCAATCCGACGAACTGGACACATGGCCGGCTGGGGGAGCGGAGACCTTCCGCAGCCCGGACAGCACCACGACGTTCGACGAGTACGGCCGCAGCCTGAAGGTGACCGACCATCGCGGCCGCGCGACCACCACGTCCTACACACCCCGTACCGGCGGGCCCGTCACACAGATCGCCACCACCACACCGCCGGTCAGCGCGACCGACTCCAGAACGTTCACCTCGACAAAGGTGATCGACCCGGTATCCGGGTCGGTTCTGTCCGAGACCGACAACAGCGGTCTGCGCACCGACGCCGCCTACGACCCGCTCGGCCGCATCACCGCGGTCTGGGCACCCGGGCACGACAAAACCCGCAACGCTCCGGCGACCACGACTTACCAGTACTTCGTCACCGCGGACGCCGGGAAAATCAGTTACGTCGCTACAGCGGCGCTGCTCTCCAACGCGCACTACTCCACGAGCTACTCGCTCGTCGACGGGTTGGGTCGCACCGTGCAGACGCAAGGTCCGACGCCGTATGCGCAAGGCGGAAGGCTCCTGACCGACAAACTCTATGACTCCCAGGGCCGGGTATACATCGACCACAACAACTATTGGAACGGCGACTCCGGCCCGGACAAGACGCTGCACGTCGTACAGGACAACGCTGTCCCGAACAGCACCTTCACCACCTACGACAGCGCTGGCCGCAGCATCGCGGCCGCCTACGTCCACGACGGCACCGAACAATGGCGCACCACCACGGTCTACGACGGCCAGCGGACTGTCACCATCCCGCCTGCCGGAGGCAGCGCCGTCGGCACAGTGATCAACGGCCTCGGCCAGAACGTCCGCACCCTGCAGTACCACGATCGCGACCACACCGGCGCGAACGACGCCGCGGACGTCACCACCTACACCTACGCGCCGAACGGCCAGCTGGCGACCATCACCGACGCCACCGGCAAGAACACCTGGACGACCACCTACGACCTGCACGGCCATCAGGCGAGCACCACCGACCCCGACACCGGGACCACGACCTACACCTACGACGACGCCGACCAGTTAGCGACAACCACTGACGCCGAGCACCGCACGCTCGCCTTCGCCTACGACAACCTCGGACGCAAGACCGCCGAATACCAGGATTCGCCCAGCGGCACGAAGCTGGCCGCCTGGACCTACGACACCGTCCTTCCCGGCAAGCCGACCGGTTCCACCCGCTACGCCGACGGCCGCGCCTACTCGACGGCCGTGACCGGCTACGACACAGCCGGCCGGGCCACCGGGGTCCGCTACACCATTCCCAACTTCGAAACCGGCCTCGGCGGCACGTACAGCTTCGCCACCGCCTACGACCCGCTCAGCGGCGCTGTCACGAACACCACCAGCCCGGGCAAAGGCGGCCTGCCACAGGAAACGATCTTCCACGACTACGGGCCGCTCGGCCAGCCCACCGGCCTGCGCTCCTCATCGACTTCGGGCACATCGCTGTACCTGGTGTCCAACACCCAGTACAACACCCAAGGCCAGGTCATGCGCCTGGACTTCCAGGACCCCGCCAGCCCCAACCAGGTCTCGATCCACAACGACTACGACGACGGCACCAGCCGACTCACCGGAACTCTCGTGCAGCGCGCCACCACGACCGCGCACGACATCAGCAACCGCACCTACAACTACCTGCCGGCCGGAAATCTCGCCAAGCTGGCCGACACCCCGCAAGACGGCGCCGCCGACGTCCAGTGCTTCCGCTACGACAGCCGCCAGCGACTCACCACCGCCTGGACCCCGGCTTCCGCGGACTGCGCCCCCGACCCGGCTGCCAACGCACTGGGCGGTGCGGCGCCGTACTGGACGTCGTGGGCATTCGACGTCGCCGACAACCGCGTCCAGCAGGTCCAGCACTCGACCGGCGGCGACGCGACCACCACAACGACCTACCCGAACCCAGGCGCAGCGTCACCGCACGCTCCCCAGACGGTCACCCGTGTCAGCGGCAACGCCACCAGTGCCAGCGCCGCCGGCTACGACAACACCGGCCGCACCAAAACCCGCGGACCGGCGGGAGCCGGCCAGACCTTCACCTACGACGCGGAAGGACGCATCGCCTCGATCGCCGAGGCCGACGGCAAAACCAGCACCTACGTCTACGACGCCGACGGCAACCGCCTCATCACCCGCGACCCGACCGGCGTGACATTGACCGTCGGCGACACCGAACTTCACGTCGCCGCGGGCAGCGCTACCCCGGTCGGGACGCGCTATTACAGCTACAACGGTCAGCCCGTCGCCGAACGCAATGCCGTCGCCGGGGTGTCATGGCTGATCACGGACAACCAGGGCACGTCGTACGCCACGGTGGACGCGGCGAACCTGACCGTGCACAAGCGATACCAAGATCCCTACGGCGTTCCCCGCGGCACACCGGATGGACCCTGGGCCGACAACCACGGCTTCCTCGGCGGCTACCAGAACACCACCGGCCTCACTCACCTCGGCGCACGCGACTACGACCCTGCCACCGGGACGTTCGTGACGCCGGACCCGGTCCTGGACCCGACGAACCCGCTGCACTTCAACGCCTACACCTACGGCTTCGACAACCCGCTCGCCAACACCGACCCGACCGGCCTCGAGCCGATGCTTTCCGAGTGCGCGGGTGCGGACGACCGGCTTGCTTGCGAGAACTGGGGTTACACCGCCAGCACTGGCAGCGCGTCCGACGACGCCTTCTACAACAAGTACCGCAGGTCCTCCGTCCGGATGTGCAACTGGAGCCGCGACTGCCTGACCAAGTACAGCGACGTCACCGAACGAAACAGAAAACCGCCAATTCGGGACCGAGCCCTGCACATCTACCACGAATTCCACCACGAGGGAATGACGATCAAGGAGATCCTGCAGGCGGGCTGGCAGATGACCGGAATCCCCGACGCCATCGAATGCTTCACCGAGGGTGCGGCGGGCCCGTGCCTGGCGACCCTCGCCTCGCTCATACCGATCGGCAAGGGAGCCAAGGCGATCGAGGCGATCGCCGAGTCCGCCCGCTTCTCCGAAGCGGCACAAGCCGTCCGCATCGTGGACGACGTCGTCAAGGACGAGAGCAAGGCCGCTGAAGGGGCGATCACCCCTGAATTTTCCTGTCCGATCGCGCACAGTTTCACCGGCGACACCCTGGTATTGCTGGCGGACGGTTCGACCAAACCGATCTCCGAGATCAAGGTCGGCGACATCGTTGCCGACAGCGACCCGACGACGGGTCGTGTGCAACAGCACCCGGTGACAGCGGTCCACGTGACCAGTGACGACCGCGACCGGGTCGAACTGGACCTCGCCGATGCCGAGGGTCGTTCGCTGCGGACGACTGAGCACCATCAAATCTGGGAACTCCGGACGAAACACTGGGTCGAAGCCGGGCAGTTGCGGCCGGGTGATCAGGTGTCGGCTCCTGGCGGTCCCGTCACGATCGAGCGCGTTTCGCGGTATCGAGGCGTCGGGTTGACCTACGACCTTACTGTCGAAAGTTTGCACGCGTACTATGTGCTGGCGGGCGAGACTCCGGTCCTCGTTCACAACAGCGATGGCTGTTCTACCGGGAAGCTGTCGGATCCGCTTCCACAGGGGATGTCGAGGCTGTTCCTCGATGCCTATGACGAAATCAGAGCCGGGAGAGGCGTTCCGCAGACGGATCCTGCCACTGGAGCGCAGAAGGTATTCGAAGGTAGGGCGCCTCACGAGAGGCGGTGGGCGGGTGCCTTGGAGTATCGAGTTCCCGGATCTAAGGGTGACAGATCTCGGATTCTAGCGAAGACCCTGCCCGATGGTCGGACAGTGATGGGGTGGACGACTGACCACTACGCGACGATCAAGACCTTCAGCGCGCCACACTTCCCTGACGCTGGGTGGTAGTAGGTAGAAGTGCATGCAGTGGAGAGTCCGGAGAGGTCTCCGTCAGACTTCTCCGGACTCTCCGCTAGAATTCACCTGGTTGACAGTGGGAAGGTGCGAGATGAGTGAACGCGGCCCGGATATTCCGCTCTATCGCCTAGTCGAAGAAGAGTCCGGAACGGTCATTATCGCGGCGCATGAAATCAACGGGTTCTTTGTGGAGACGGATCACGCACAGTCAGAGGACGTCTTGATCTTCGGGTCTGCGCGAGAACCGGTCCGCCTCGGCAAAGACCTGTCAGGCGTAGAGTTGCGCGTGGTCAACTCACTCGGCAACGCGATCGGGTCGTATTACATCGGGCGGGTACGGCTGCTCTCTACGTTCGAGGGTAAGGAAAGCCCCGGGCGGGGTGGCTTTGTTGCGACCTTCTATGGCTATACCTGCCCGTATGTCGCAGCGGGAGCGATCTGGCGTCGATGGTCTTCAGGGAATCCCCTTATGAAGGGGGAGTGGGTGGGGTATCCCATCAAATCGCATGATAGCTGGCTTCATGTGGTTCAGAATTCTTGGTTCGAAACTGGACATGCGGCTAAGAGGTACGGCATTGGCGAAATCTGCGTAATCGATGGAAGTCAGATCTTTGGTGAAGGCAGCTTCTATTGTGCGCTTGGCGAAGCGGTTAATGGTCCCGGCGGATATTTTGGATCCACTCTTGACGGCCTTGCTGACTGCCTTGCGTCGTCCCGAAACGCTAGTGCTTCGTTTAAGTTGGTATGGGAACACTTTTCCGGTGCGCAAGAAAGGATGGGTGCCTCGCTGGCGGCGTCCGCTATAGACGTTCTGAGAGAATTCGGCGTAGGCGTGACACTCAGGTAGCAGCGCTCGATTTCTGGGCGTCAGAAGTGCAAAACTGAAGGCCCATAAAGCAGTTCCTGGTGGGCCTTCAGCGGGTCTTGACGGCAGTAGTTGACGGCAACGTCAGCGTACGAAGGCGGCACAAGGTGGCGGTTCGTCGCCGTCGGAGCCGGCCGTCTCGGTGATCGACGAGCCGTTGAGTGCAGTGCCGAGCGTGTCGATGGCGTCGCGCTGGAGGCGGAGTGATTCCCAAGGCGAACGGAAAGATGCGTCGTCTGGGAATCCCTACCACGGCCGACCGGGTGGTCCAAGCGGCCCTGAAGCTGGTGTTGGAGCCGATTTTCGAGGTGAACTTTCACCCATGCTCCTACGGGTTCCGCCCCGGACACCAGGCACAGGACGCGATCGCCGAGACATGGTTCTTGGCCAAGCACTCCTACGAGCGGGTGGTCGAGGGCGACATCGAGGCGTGCTTCGACACGATCGACCACACGACCCTGATGGACCAGGTGCGACGTCGAGTCGGAGACAGACGCATGCTGGCTCTGGTGAAGGCATTCCTGAAGGCCGGAATCCTCAACCAGGACAGGCAGTTCAGGACTGCGGACTTCCAGCAGCGCGTGTTGCTGTTCGCCGGTGAGCGTGAACGACGAGCCGCCGTCGATGGTATTCTCGAGGTCCTCGAACAGGGACACCGGCGCGGCGTGCGGGGCGGTCAGGAACTCCTCGACCGCGTCCGGAGCCGGCGCGGCGAGGCCCAACCGCGCCGCCAACGCGGACGTCGCGGCCAGGTCGTCGCGGCCGAGCAAGGACACTTCGGGCACGGGCGAGGATGCGCGCAGCCGCTCGATCTCGCCGGGCGGGGCGTTGTGCAGGATCGCGGTGCCGCGGACGTCGAACTTCAGTTCAGTCCGGCGTACCCACTGCTGGAGATAGGCGATGTATCCGGCGGCCTGCGCGGCCGGATGGGGCCGCACCTCGCCCCGGATGCGCACCTGCGAGCCGCCCATGTTCTTGCAGCGGTCCCATTGCTTGAGTTCCACGACGACAACGGCGAGCTGGCCGTCGTCCGCTGTGTCCAAGAGCAGTGCGTCGACCCGCTCGCTGCTGCCGGTCAGCGTGTACTCCAGGCACAGCCACAATTCTCCCAGGCCCGCGTCCACCAGCGCGTCGAGCATCGGCGGCCAGCTCGCGTGCCAGCTCCGGCGCTCCGCGTCCCCCGCTGGCTCCTCGTGGATTTGTTCGAACCGGCGTGCACACGCGCCGACGAATGCTGTCGCGGACGCCGACATCTCCTCGGCGGCCGCGCGGACCGTTCCCCCGTAGACGTACATGTGGACTGGGTACCAGAACCAACCGACAATTCCAGCGAAGACCCCGATTTCGGCGGACCGGATTGGTCGGCTGCCGCGGGGACAGCGTCGACAGAACCCCGCGTCGCGTGCGCGGGTTGATGGCGATGTCGGCGAATTTCGAGACGCCAGAAGTCTTCCGTGCCGCTCCGCGCGTGGGAACATTCGGTCGTGGCGGCGGAGGGAGAACTGGTGGGCCGGGACGAGCGTTGGGAGAACACCAACCGTGTCGAAGGGACCGTCTCCGGCCCCACTGTGCAGGCCGGCTCCATCCAGGGCGGAGTGCATGTCCACCTGCACCTTGACGAATTCGATCGGAATTCCTCGTCGGCGGAGGGGAATCCCGCGCCTTCGTGCGGGAACCCTCGCCTGGGCGATCTTCCGCCGGAGGTCCGGTCGTTGCTGCGCGCCCAGGTGCAGGCGGCTACGGAGCTTCCGTACCGGTTACCCGGTGCTCGTCGGCCGTCGCTGGCCACGGTCTATGTGCGCCAGGAACTCGGTGCCGGCGCGGAGACGACACAGCCGGAGCAGCCGAGCCCGGCCCCGATGCTCGACGACCGCGGGCGGATCGTGGACGTGTCTCGTGCATGGAATGCCCGTGTGGTGGTGCGGCCGCCGGCGCGCGCGGTCCGCGAAGTGCTGGACTCCGACCGGCATCTCGTGATCACCGGCGGTCCGGGGCAAGGAAAATCGACGTTATCTCTGCGTTTGGCAGCGGATATCGCAGAACAGTGGACTGTGTCGGGCGACGTCGCTGCTCCGCTGCCGGACGCCGTGGTGCCGCTGCGGCTCACCGCCCGGGAGCTGGCCGCGCGGTTGGATCTGCCGTTCGCGGAGGCGCTCGCGGCGAGCGCGCGCGTCGAGTACGGCGCGCTGCTGAGTGTCCCGTTGACCGGCTCGGCGCTGAACGACCGGGTCCTCGGCTGTCCCTGGCTGCTGCTGGTGGACGGTCTCGACGAGGTGGCCGGCAGTGGTGAACGGGATCGGCTGGTGTCGGTTCTGGCTGCGTGGGCGTCGAGTTCGCCGGATTCGGCCTACCGCGTGGTGGTGACGACTCGGCCGATCGAGGGTGCCGCGCTGGCTCCGCTGCAGCGCATCGGGGCGGCGCGTTACGAGCTCCAGCCTTTCGACGACGAAGCCTTGCGACGCTTCGCGGAGAACTGGTTCGCCGAGGTCGGTCCTGAACGCGCCCAGCATTTCCTGCGGGACGTCCGCGACGCGCATTTGGACGAACTTGTCTCGGTGCCGTTGCTCGCGACGATCGCGGCGATCACCTACGAGCAGTCCGACGGACAACCCCTGCCGGACAACCAGTACGAACTCTACGACGCGTACCTCGCTTTCCTGGGGGCCGCGCGAACCTGCGCACTGAGACCGTTCGGTCGTCGACGCGCGGCGCTGCTCGAACACCTGGGCCTGGTGCGGCTGGAGCGCGACACCTCGCTCGTCGAGGCGGCACGCGACTGGGCGCTGCGGAACGTCCCGGCACCGGAGCTCGCGGACGGCTGGGAAGCACAGCTGCGCGTGTTCCTGGCGTCAACGGGTCCCTTGGTCGTCCGCGGCGGCGATCTGGCGTTCCTGCACCACAGCTTCGCCGAGCATCTCGCCGCCACGGCGACCGCGCGCACCCTGCCGGAGCAGTTCGATCCGGACGACGACGGGTTCGCGAACCTCCTGCACAGCGCTCTGCCGAAGGACGCCGGGCGCCACGCCCGCGCCGTGCTGCTCCACTACGCGCGCTTGCGTCCCGATCAGGCGGACCCGCTGATGAGCCGCCTGCACGCCGGAAGCTCTGACCAGCATCTGCTCGCCGCGCGGCTCCTCGCACGCCATATCCCGGCGGGCGCTGACACGACCGACGCGTTCATGGCGACGGCCCGTGGCTGGGCCATGACGACCCAGTACGCCGCCGGGGAGATTCTGCGGCAAACCTGCCGCGCCGTACACCATCCGGGACTTGTCGAGTGGCTGCTGGACTTGATGAGAACGAACGACGCTCCATGGCCGTCCCGGGTCGAGGCGGCCTCGGCGCTGGCGATCAGGGTGCGCAGCACCCACAGCTCCGAGGCGACGGCGTTGCTGCGCACCGTCGCAGACGACGACGGCGTGCCGATCGACCATCGCCTCGCCGCCGCCGAAGCCTTGGCCCACAGCGGCACCGCCGAACGCGACACCGCAGAACGAGGCCTCCGCTCGGTTCTGCGCGACCCGCTCGCGTCGGGAAAGAACTGCCGCACAGCCGCGATCGTCCTGTCCGCCTTCGGCGCCCGCGCTCGAGCGGACGCAGTGAAGACCTTGTCGCGGCTGCTGGCAGACCCCGACACGCCGACCGACGACATCGTCGCAGCGGCCACCGGCCTGGTCGAAATCGGCACCGAGTTCCACGAACCCTGCGCTGAAGTGTTCCGCGCTGTATTGCGCGACCCGGTGGACCGGGACAGCATGGCCGGCCGGCGCGACGCTGCGCTCGGGCTGGCGTCCCTGGGACCCCAGTGCCTCGCCGACGCCGCCACCGAGATCACCGCGCTGATCACCGATCGCCGCCGCCACCGCTTCGACCGGGCAACAGCTGCGAACATACTCAGCGAACTCGGCCCGCAACACCGGATCGCCGCGGGCAAACTGCTGACCGAGATCCTCGGAGAACGAGGAATCATGCCGTTCGAACGACAAACTTGCGCGTACCAACTGGCCCAACTGGGCGCAGAGTTCAAGCTCCGCTCCGTTGCCGAGCTGCGTTCGGTGATCACGGACCCCGAGGCGAACACCAACAACATCCTGTTCGCCGCACGCTACCTGGCGGAAATCAGCCCGGAACTGCAGAGCGAAGCGGCCGACACGATGTGGAAACTTCTCGACGACCCCGCTGCCAACGGCGATGACCGCGCGCAAACGCTCGGCGAACTCGCCCGGCTGACCAGCGATCCACACCGACAACAAGCGTTGGACCGGCTGCGCGCCATCGCATCCGATTGCGCCGCGGATCCGTGGGCACGCTTCCGCGCAGCGCAACTCCTAGCCGACATCGGCCCCGAGTTCCACGCCGAAGCGTGTTCGCATCTGCGCGCCCTGGCCGCGAGCGGCCTCGACTCCGAAATCGTCTCGAGGGCCTGGCGGGAACTCCTCATGCTCGATGCATCGGTCCACGACCAGGCGTGCGAAGCTCTGCTCGACTTGGCGTCGTCCGAAGGACCTGCCGGAGCCCTTTCGCTCCACGTTGCCTCTGCGGTGGCATCGACGGATCGCAAGCACGTCGAGCAGGTAGCGCGAGCGCTGAACGCCGTCCAGACCAGCGAAGAACGCAGCCTGCGCGCCCGGATCTCCGCCACCCGCGAACTGGTCGCACTCGGACGCACGTTTCATCGCGGCGCTGCCGGTGCCCTCTGCGAATTGTTGCGCTCGCCGACGAACGTTGACGTGAACCTCACCGCTGCTGTGCAGAGCTTCACCGCGACGGGGACTGGAATACGCGCCGAGGTCGGCGAAGCGCTACGCGACCTGATACTCAATCCGCATTCGTCGTCCGAGGAAAAATGGGACGCCACCGAAGCTCTCGCTATGCTCGGTGATCGAACTAGGCACGAGACGGCGACCGTCCTGCAGTGCATCGCCCGGGACGAATCAGCGGATTTCCGGGTGCGAACCGACGCAGCTCTCGCGCTGGCGAGAATGAACCCCGGCTTCCTGGCGGAAGCCAGAGAAACCGTCTTTCAAATGCGTTCCGAATCGTGGCGGCCCGGGTGGCGCGCCGCTGTTCTCGATCTCGCCGAACTCGGTGCCGAGGTGGTGCCCCAGCTTCAAGCCGTCGCCGGGGATCGCGACGTCGACATCACCGCTCGCAGCGCCGCAGCGGCACTGCTCGCGGCTCTGGCTCCTGATTCCGCCGACAAGGTGCGAGCGGAACTGCAACGCTGGGTCGACGACGACCACCTCGCCTTCGACACGCGCTCCGACATCTGGCAGGTCCTCGTCGAACTCGACCACGCCCTCCGCGAACCAGCGGCCCGCTACCACCAACAGGTGATCGAGGACGAGCAGGAGAACATTGCCCACCGAGCCGCTGCCGCGTACCTCCTCGCGCAGTTGAACCGGGGCGGCAAACGACTGGCGATCGACTTCCTCCGCCGGAACGCCGAGGACCCCCGAATGCCGTCGAACGCGCGGCGCGCAAGCGCCGCATGGCTGGACAACCTCCTCTCCTGGCGTTACGAGCTCAACCCCCTGTTGATCGCTGTCGTGCAAGACCCCTGGACCGAACCCTATGATCGACTTCGCCTCGCCGAGAGGCTCCCGAGAAAGGTGCGCACCGAGATCGAGCGGGCCTTGCTGGCCGACCGCTCCGCCGCGATCGAGGATCGCCTGCCCCAACGCGACGTGTGGGGAGATTTGCCGCTGGCGGCAGAAGCAGAGACGGAAGTGCGCGACGTGCTTGCCGCAGTCGAGTCCCTGCCGTCCGAACGAGTCAGCGCCGCAGCGGCGCTCGCGCGCCTGTCGCGGCGGCATCTGCCTGAAGGGATCCGCCTGCTCAACCGCTTTGCCCAGCAGGAACACGCCGCATACCAGGCCCGGAAAGAACTGGCCGCATTCGGCCCGTCAGTCCGGCGGGAGGTGCAGGACTGGGCGGAGAACCAGCTCCGTAACGAAACGCTGCCATTGCGGGACCGGCTGCGCGCAGCCCGCCTCGCCATGGACATCACCACGGACTTGCCCGATTCTGTGGTCCACTTGATGCGGCAGGTCGCGCAGGACGAGCGGTCGTCGGACCGGGACCGCGTCGATGCGGTCTTCGCGCTGGGGCACATCGACGGTCTCGACAGGCTCCGGGCATTGCGCGACGACCTGCGGCAGACACCTGTCGTCCGGTGGCGAGCAGCCGAGAAACTCCTTGACAGGACCGTCGAGGACCGAGCCTCAGGCTTGCAGCTTCTCCACGGGATCGCCGCGGACGTGGCGGTGAGGCCCGCGTTGCGCCGGTTCGTCGCAGGCACGCTCGCCACGCTCGGAGTGCCGGGCCGCGAACGAGCAGTGACTGTGCTCCGCGGGCTCATGCACGACACAACTGTGGCGACCGCCGTGCGAGCCGAAGCAGCGCAAGCGCTCGCCGATCTCCTTCCCAGCGGTCATCGCGAGGTCTTGAGTGCCTTGCACGGCATGAGGGCGGAGGCACCCTTGTGCCGCAGAAAGATTCTCCTCGCCACCGCCACCATTGATCCTGTGACGGCAGAGGCAGCTCTCAGCGCGATGGCTCGAGACGAGGGACTCGGCGGGGTAGTCCGTGTCCGGTGTGCAGAGGCGCTGGTCGCATTGCGGCGCGACTGGCGGGAAAGAGCTGCCGGGGTCGCGCGAGCTGTGGCCCGCGACGAAACGGCTCCGTCGCACGTTCGGCGGCACGCTGCCCGTGACCTCGCCCGATGGAGCGAGCTGTGCAGAGACGAAGCACGGGCCATGATCCGCGACCTCAACCCGCTGGCCGACGAGCAGTCTTGAACAACGATCGGTTCGGAGTTAATACGCCGCTTTTCTGCTGGAGGCGAGCGTTGCCGAGCGGGCTGCCATCGTCGCCGTGAATTCGGTCGCAGGTTCGAGCCCTGGGCAGGACTACCAAAGGATGGGAACGGGTCTGGCCAGGGAATCTTCACCGGGACGTTGGTGGTCGAGGCGAGCTTCGAGCTTGCGCGCTCGGGCGGGACTCCGTCATGAGCGCGAACTCGCAGGCAGTTGCTCGGTTTGTCACGGTCACGATGGGGCTGGTCATCGGGCTCACTTTCCTCTTTGGGTTCGGGAACGTCTTGAATCTGGCGTTGAAGCCGCAGGTGCCCGTGTTCGTGGCGCCGCTGGTGGCGCCGGCTGTGGACCTGACGGTGCTGGGGTTGCTCGTCGGTACGCGGCACCTTGCCTTGTCCGGGGCCAGCGACGACGTGCTGCGCCCAGCCCGGCGTCTGCTGCTGGCGGCCAGCGTGGTGACTCTGCTGTTGAACGTCGCCGATCCGGTGTGCGCTGGTCAGTGGGGTAAGGCAGCGTTCGACGCGGTCGGCCCGCTATTGTTGATCGGGTGGGCCGAAGCGGGTCCCGGCCTCCTTCGAGCGCTGAGCGCCGCAAATACCAGTCTCGAAGTAGCGCAGTCGTCCACGCCGTCGTCGTTGGCCCCGATGGAGGCTAGCGGGGAGACAGCAAACCCCAGGTCCGTCAGGTGTGATAAGCAATTGGGGGGAGCAACCCGCAAAACCACCGACCTCGACGAGGAACTCGTGGAGCGAGCACGTCGGGCGGACGCTGAACATTGGCAACGTTACCAGCGTCCCATCTCCGCGGAGACACTGCGTAAGCAGCTTCGGGTCGGTGCGACGACTTCGAGGACTCTCGTGGCGGTGATTCGTCCTGAGAATGCACCGGCAAGGATGACCAGCGCCGAGATAGAGGTGGCCTTGCCTAGCTCCGGGGCACAAACAGCATCCCTCCCGGGGCGTCGTTGACGTCGATGTAGATGTATCCGTGCGAGCCCGTACGGCGGAGTCGTCAACCGACAACAAATCGCCGGAGTGACCACGTCAAGGGCCGATGTTCTGCTGCCACCAGTCGGAGTTGTGGTCTGCGTATCGGGGGCGATGCCGAGAAGCCGAGAAGCCGAGAAGCCAGTCATAAGGTTCCGGGTCGGACATCCGTCGGATTCAGTTCCTCGGCTGTGCCGTTTCAGCGGCCTGCCGTTGCTCTGCAGGCCTTCAACAGGTGGCGGTGTACGGATGAGCCGCCTGCCGGTGCGCCTTCACGCGACAGACACGAGCTCGCGGCGGCTCGGGATCAGGGAGGTGCCCCGTCTCCGGTCGGTGAGCGGCGTGCACGGCCCTGATCGTCAAGCGCCGCGGGCTGGTCGTCCGGGCGCCCGTATGCAGGGATCCGAAGATTTGCCGCTGCAGTCTTCGGAATCGCACAACTCACCTGACGGCGACCTGCGGCATTGTCGTTCGGGACATTCGACAGCCCCCGCGGTCGGACTAATTCCACCAGGGCACTCGCCGCCGAGGATGTGCGGTCAGTGCACCACGACGAAAGGACTCTCTCTCCATGTGCCGAGTCTTGGTCATCGGTGCCAGCGGCAAGACCGGGCGACACGTAGTTGCCGGACTTGTTTCCCGAGGCGCCACGGTCCGGGCAGCCTCGCGCACCCCTGAGCAACTCGACGCCCCGGGAGCCGATCCCACCCGGTTCGACTGGCACGATGAGTCGACGTGGGGCCCCGCACTCGAGACCGTTGACGGCGTATACCTCGTGAAGCCCGAGTCTTCGGACGTCGTCGAGGTGGTCGGCAGGTTCCTGGGCGCCATGAAGGCCGTTGGCGCAGCCCGGCTCGTGTTCCTCTCCGAGAGCGCCACCCAGACCCGGTCCGACGACATCACCGAGCGGCACGTGGAGCGGGTGGTGGAGGCCAGCGGTCTGCAGTGGACGATCCTTCGCCCGAGCTGGTATATGGACGACATCGTCGATGCGGAGTTCTTTGGCTCCATGGTCCGCGATGACCGGATTATCGTGATGACCACGGGTGGTTCGGCCACAGCATGGATCGACGCTCGCGACATCGCGGACGTCGCGGCGGAGATACTCGTCAACGGTGGGGAGGTGGGCCGGGCACTTGACCTGACTGGTCCTGAGGCACTGACCCTCGACCAGCTTGCCGAGCGCATCACCGCAGCCGCCGGCGACCCCGTCAAGGGTGTCGAAGAGAGCGTTCTCGAGGCCAAGAGCCGCATGCGCGCCGAGGGGCTAGACGAGGGCTTCGTCGCATACATGACCCGGATAGTCGAGAGCATCGTCGCGGGGGACACGGCCACCGTCACAGGTGAGGTCGAACGGGTGACCGGCCGTCCGCCGCGCAACATCGACGCGTTTTTGGCGGAGCACGCAGCGCAGCTGCGACCTGTTCGGGAAGTGAAGTCCGAGCTGGACGCCGAGTACGCAAATCAGCTTGCGCGTGAAAACGAGGCCCTCTTCCGTCGCCAGATCTCCGCATGGGCGCGAAACGACCTCGATGACCTGATCGACTGCTACACGGATGACATGGTCTATACGGACATGCCGTTTGCGGATCAGCAGGTCCGGGGCAAGGCTGCTTTCCGGGAGTACATGGCGGGTTACAACGCGCTGTTCGCCGGCAGCCAGGTCGAGGTGGAGATCGTGACGCTGGTCGCCTCCAGCGCCAACGTCGTCGGGGAGTTGCTGTGTCGGGCACGTTACGTTGGCACCGGCGCGCCGGAGGGCGGCGTGCCGGTTGAGTGGTACGCCACGCTCGTGGACACGATCGTAGGTCGGAAGATCGTCTCCGAGCACGCTTACTTCGACCCCACGGCCTTCGACAAAGCAGTCGAGCAGACGGCTACCTGAGCGGTGCTTGCGTTCGGCATCGCGCGGCTGCGCTGCCTCAGTCTGGAAGGATTGTCCCGCTTCGCTTCTGTATACTCCGAACAGTTCGGCTGGCTGTGCCCAGTACGGGGCTAAGGCGCCCATCTGGCTGGCCGTCCTCGCCCGCCAAGGCCGGACGGGGTTCGCTGCCCTCGCTCAGGATGTCGGCCAGGCGGAGTGCGATCGCGAGCTCGTCGCGGCGGCGGCTGATCGGGACGCCGAGCCGCTCTTCGATTGACTTCAGCCGGTAGGCGACGGTTCGCTCGTGGATGTGGATACGGATGGCGGTCGCTGCAGCGTTCTCCCCGGTGGCGAAGTACGCCTTCAGCGTCTCGCGCAGGACCTCGGCGCGCTCGTCGGCGTAGCCGAGCGCGCCGAGTTCGCTGGTCATGAAGTCTCGGGCGGCCGGGAGGTCGCCCAGTACCAGGCTCTCAAGGGCAACGTCGTGATAGCAGGTCACCGGCCGCGGCCGCAGGCGACCGACCCGGTAGGCCTGCCATGCGTGCCGATGGCCGAGTCGGAAACCCTCGAGGCCTGCCCCGGGGCGGCCTACGGCCAGATAGGTCGCAGCAGGTAGCTCTACTGAGGTTATGTGCTTCTCGAACGACTCGCCGACCCGGCTGCTGCCGAACCAGGCCAGTGACGTGCCCCCGGTGCCCTCTACGACGAGCAGCGAAGCATCCAGGAGGCTGGCCAGGGCGTGGAGCCCCGCATGTGGTGCGTAACCCCAGGCGACAGCGGCGATGTGTTCGAGCTTGAGGTTGTACCCGAGTTGCTCTGTGTCGGTCGGGACTCCGTTGAGGAGGTCGGTGACGATAGCTCGACGCACCCTGTCACGGCTGTGGAAGAAGTACGCCGACTTCTCCTCCTCGTAGGCCGCCACGACGTCGCGGGTGACCTGGTCGTTCCAGGCGAACTGGTACTCCGCTGCCTGTTTGAGGACCGCGACCTGGCGCGGGCCGTTCGGAACAACGCGCACCGCGGTGTCGAGGATCCAGTTCCAGAGAACGACCTGACCGATCCGCCGGGTCAAGAGCAGGTCCGAGAGCTCGACGCCTGCCTGCGCTGCGATCCGCGCTTCCTGCAACGCGCCTTCCGAGGCTCCGTCTGGCAGCTGCCGGGAGTGGCGGAGTCCGCGGATGATGCTGTTGAGCGCCCCGAAGATGCTCGGCGACTCGGACTCCAGCAGCATCGGATCGTGGCGACCGTAATATTTCGGCGCTCCCGAACGAATGCGCTGCCGGATGGCCTCGCCGATGGCGGGGATGTCGTCGGCCAGTACATCGGCCACCGCACGGAGGTCGTGTTCGATCGACATGTTCGTCCCTCCCGTGGAGGCTGCTCAGGGTGCGATTTCGCGATTGTCACGTCGCCGCCGACGATCTGGCCGCTCTGCCATTCCCCGCTGAACCCGGTTCTCGCCGGCTCTGGAGAGGGCCGGGTTGCGTGGAAGCGCACACTTGCGGACGCCTGCCCGTTGGAACTTGGCTCAATACCAACAATCTGCCACCGTCCTGCGGATGGAGCCTTCCAGTTGAGGCGATTGCCGAGCCCGTGTTCGAGGCTTGCCGGCACCGCTGTTGCGATCGCCGCCTGTCGCCGTGCAGCGACGCGGCCGGTCAGTCCGGAAACGGTGGTCAGACCCAGGAGGTCGGGTCTAGCCGGGTCAGGCCGGCGGTCACCGGACCGGTGCGCCGCCCGGTGTCGCTCGCCTCTTCGGTCCGGATCAATGCCAAGCGGACCAGTTGACCACCGAGGAAGCGGATCGGCTCCGGTGGGAGCCATCCAGTGGGGAGCCGGGTGAGGCCGCAGTCGCTCCACTCGTCGTCGGCTCCGGTCGCAAGACTGGCGAGGATGCGCCCGCCGAGCCGGGAAGGGCCGACGCCGTCGCCTGAGTAGCCGGTGCCTACGAAGACGCGGGGATTGTCAGGCAGCGCGGTGAAGAACGGCAAGGACGTCAGTGAGTACTCGACCGGTGCCCGCCACGACGATATCGCCAGACCGGACAGCTGCGGGAATGAACGCTCGAAGTGGCGGCCAAGCAGCGCCAGATGGGGCACCGGGCCGAACATCGAACTCGCGCCGCGGTCGCGAAACCCGAGGCCGACCCCGCCCTTGCCGAAGAGCAGGCGACCGTCGTCAGTCGTCCGCCAGTAGTTGAGCAGGCGCCGGGAGTCCGAGGCACCGGTGCCCTCCCCTGCAGCTGTTCGGAGTTCGGGGGGAAGCGGTTCGGTGACGAAGTTGTCGCTTGCCGTCATCACCAGGTGCCGGCGGACCCACGGCAGGCTCGACGCCCAGGCGTTGATCGCCAGGACTACCCGGTCCGCGGTCACCACACCACCATCGGTCCGCACCCGGACCGGGCCGGTTCCCTCGATGGCTCGGACCGGGCTCTGTTCGTAGACATCCACACCCAGGTCGGCGGCGGCGCGGCGGAGTCCTCGTGCCAACGCGGCGGGCTGCAGCACTGCGGCGGAGGGATCGAAGGCACCTCCGCGAGCCGGAGAGCCAGCCAGTTCGGCGGCCCGCTCGCGCGAGACCTCGTGCAAGGGAGCCCCGGGCACGTCCGCCAGCGCATCGAGGGTGTCCATCCAGGCGTCGTCCTGGTCCGGGGCGGTCGCAGTCCAGAGCCAGCCGCACCGCCGGATTGACGCGTCAATGGCGTGCGCCCCGGCGAAGGCGATGACGTCCTCGACCGCTTCAGCGGATGCACGGGCCAGGCGCGCACCTTCGTCCGCGCCTGCATGCGCCACTAACGCCGGGTATTTCGGCCAAAGGTTCATCAGGAACCCGGCGTTCGTCCCGCTGGCCCCGCTTCCGCACAATTGCGCCTCGACGACGGCAACGGAGATGCCAGGGTCGCGTTGCTTGAGTTCGATGGCGGTCCACAACCCGGTGTATCCGCCGCCCACGATGCAGACGTCCGCTCGGATCCGGCTCTGGAGCGCCGGACTGCGGTCGTCGTCCTCTCGCAGGGCGTGAGCGAGCCAGTGGCTGGACTGGCTCGCCGCTGTGGGCAGGCTGTTCAGTCGCATCGGTCAACCTTCCCGACCGTGGCCAACGACGTCAGGAGATCGTCGGCCCACTGCGGTTCGTAGGCGACGAACCGCGGGACCCCTCCGTCGGCGGGCGGGGCTGTCCAGTGGTAGTCGACGCCCGGGTTATGCAGCCCGGCAAGATCTTCCGCGGTGAACAGGTGGGGACTGCCCTGGATCTCCGGGCGCCGTGCCGTTCGCCAGTGTTCGTGCACTTCGCGCATCCCGGATCCCTGGCTCAGCGCACGGTCGAGTGCGTCTTGGTTCACGGACTGGCATTCAGCGGCGACGGCGATGATTTCGGAGTGAACGCTGATGCAGCGCTGGTCGGTATAGAACGCGCGGCGAAGGGCCGCGTCCAGCTCGTCGCTGGCGGCCATGCCTCCAACATGCTCCGCCTTGGCGGCCTGGACTGCGGCCATCGCGGGCAGAGTGGTGACCGGATAGGCGTGCTCGTGCGACGTCCACGGCCGCCAACCCAGCTCTGGCCGGAGTCCTGCGATCGCGATGACCTCGGCGTCGATGACCGGTTTCGGCGTCCCTCGCCTGTTGAACAGCTCCAGCGGAAATGCCCGGTGGTCGACGACGAGCGGGATGTCGCGCCGGCTGGCTGCCGTGTGCAGGGTGTCCAGGGCGAGAGACGCCCACGGGCAGCCGATGTCCGACCAAACCGTGACGACCCGCGGTGACGGATGGCGGAGCGGTTCACTCATCAGGCAAGTGTGTTCGACCCTGCTGCCGGAGCTCTTACAGCGAATGGGACAGAACGGCGCGCCGGTTTGTCGTACCGCGACAAAGCACGGAGGTTCGGACGTCGAGGTGATCACCACCGCACCATCCGCCCTGACCTGGTTGTCGTATCGGGAGCACCGCGGGTAAGCCCTTGCAAGGTTCCGTAGATGTTCCTGCCGTTGTGCTTCGCACATACTGGGACAGCGTCTGGAGCGGGCACCGGTGCGCTCGGCGGGGAGGGAGCACCAGATGAGTACCGACAGCGCGCCCCGGCAGGCTTTCTGGTGTGCAGCCGGAAAGCCGGGTCGTTGCCCGCCCAGGGATACGGCATGTTGCGGCCGATCGCCGTTCCGCTCACGGGCGTGACGGGCAGCAGCACCTGGCTGGCCGTCACGTTCGCGGCGCGTCGGCAGCGCGCCGACGACCTGACCCGAGTTGCTCGGACGGCAATCGCGCCATGATGTTCAACCTGTGTACGGCGATTGCCGGCCAGGCCGGCCACCGAGGCGAAGGAGCTCTCATGACCTACGACACGATTGTGATCGGAGCGGGTTTCGCCGGGCTCCGAGCTGCACGTGAACTGAGCGCGGCCGGACAGACTGTCCTTCTGCTCGAGGGCGGCGATCGTGTCGGCGGACGGGCCTTCATGCGGCCATCGGCGACTTCGCCTTCCTTGTTCGTCGAGGCAGGCGGCGCCTACATCTCACGGCACCACCATCCCCGCGTGGCTGCGGCGATCGACGGGTACGGGCTCGGTACTGAACCGGCCGCGCCGGCAACCGTGTTCCGCAACAGGCTGGGCCCCGGGAACCACGACTCGGCGTTTCCGATCCCGATCGAGGAGGCCGTCGAAGCCGAGGCGGCCCTGTATCAGATCCTCCACGACGCCCACCGCATCGACGCCGAGGCTGGTTTGGACCGCCAGGGCCTGGACGACTTGGACATCTCGCTGCTGGAATACGTCGATGCACTGAGGCTTCCTCCAGTCACGCGCCAGCTCGTGCTGTCGTGGGGCTGGAACATGATGGGCCAGCCGCCTGCCGAAGCTTCGGCTTTGTGGGCACTGCAGTTCGTTGCTGCGCACGGGCACAGTCTGCTCAGCGTCGTGCTATCGATCGACGAAGTCCTGGCCGAAGGAACCTCGGCGCTGGCAGCTGCGATGGCCGCCGACGTGCCTGATCTACGGTTGAACGCTTTTGTCAACGCGGTCAGGCAGCGATCGGAGGGCGTGGAGGTGATCGTTGACGGAGACGAGGTCCTCGCAGCGCACGACGTCGTGGTCGCGACGCCCTTGAACACGTGGCGGAACCTCGATTTCGATCCTCCGTTGCCGTCCGCACGGGCCGCATTGGTGGCGGAGGGCCACGGGTGCCGCGGGCTGAAGCTGCTCATCGAGGTCAAAGGTGCGCCGGCGGGGATTTCATGCACAGGCGACGGAGTCTTCCCGACCCTGTACGACTACCTGGCCACCAAGGACGGTGGGCGGATTCTCGTGGCGTTCACCGACTCGAGCTCGATCGATCCCGCGGACGCCGTGGCCGTCGAAGCCGCGGTGCACCACTATCTGCCGGACGTGACGGTGGTCGGGGTCGACTACCACGACTGGGCGAACGACCCGCTGTTCCTCGGCCCGTGGGTGTCGCCGCGAGTCGGGCAGTTCAGCAGGGTCCACAAGGCGCTGGGGGATAAGCACGGCGCAGTGCACTTCGCGGGCTCCGACGTTTCGTTGCGCTTCCCGGGGTACATCGAGGGGGCGTTCGAGACAGCGGACCGGGTGGTGGCCGAAATCCTTGCCGCGTCGTCATCACCGGAGACGGCGAAACCGGCCTGAGCACATGAAGCGGGACCTCGGGGACCAGCTGGCGCCGCTGGTCGGCAGCCGTGGGAGGAACAGAGGACAAGGTGAGCCTGACCGTCGACTCCTTGGTGGAGAATCCGCTCATTCGCACCCGCATCGTCGCGGGGAAAAGTGGCGGTGGCCGGGTCGTTGCCTGGGCGCACACCTGTGAGTTGCGCGACCCCTGGAACTGGCTCGGAAGCGGCGACCTCTTGCTGACGGACGGCTACGGGTTCCCGGCGGAACCCGCGCGGCAGATCGAGTTCATCGACAACCTCGCGCGGGTGGGAATTGCCGGACTGGTTCTCGCCGAGGGCTTCGTCGCGCCGACGCTCAGCCAGTCGGCGAGGGACGCGGCAGAGGAACGCGCGTTCCCGGTGCTCAGCACCGAACGCAGCGTTCCGTTCGTCACGATCGCCCGGCTGGTCGCCGACAGCAACAGCGGTCGGTCCGGCGCGCGGCTGACCTGCGTGCTGCGCCTGTACGACGTCTTGCGCCGTTCCCACCTCCGCGACCGAGACGCGGTCAACCTGCTCGACGACCTCGCGCGAGAGGTCAACGCAGAGTTGCACGTCATCGACGTCGTACGAGGTCGTGAGCTCATGCCGACCCGGGAGCCGATGGCTGAGAACCTGCGCGCTGCCGTACTGGCCAAGGTCAAAGAGCACGCCGGCATGCTTCCAGCGTTCAGCCGGGTGTCGACGAAAAACCTGGAAGCTCTCGTGTTACCGGTCGGCCGCCATGACACCACCGCACTCGTTGCCCGCGCTACGCCTGCCGACGATCTGCCTGACCCCGTGTTGGCGCAGCACGTGGCGATGATCGCCGAAATGGACGTCGAACGTCGATGTGCCAAGGCGTTGCGTACCCGGGAGCGCCGCAGCGCGCTGGCCAGACGGCTCGTGGACGGCGCACTCGCGCCCGAAGCTGCCGTCTCCCAACTCGAGTTCTTGGGTCTGGGCACCGGCCCGTGGCGAGTCGCCATGTGGGAGGCCGTGGCACGAGAGGATGCGGCCGGCCTCGAAGCGGAGCTTGTGGCGCTGGAAGTTCCGAATCTCTACCTTGCGAGCGGCGATGCCCACCTGCTCGTTCTACGGGAAGATGCTTCGCCGGATGCCTTGCAGTCATCGCTGTCGCCCTGGCCGGCAAGGGTCGGCCTCAGCCAGCCGGTCCTGTCGTCCACGCGATTTCCCGATGCTTTCCGAGAGGCGAAGTGGGCTCTCGAAGGTGCGCGCGCGTTGCAGATCGACCTGTCAGTGTATGGAACGCACAGCTCGCATTTCCTGCCTCGCACGGTCGCGGAAGGCGAAGCTGCCGTGTCCAGATTGCTCGGCCCGATCATGGAATACGATGCCAAAAACGACACGCAGCTCCTGCAAACACTCAAGGTCTTCTTCGAGGTCAACCGGTCCTGGCAGGAGGGTGCGAAGCGACTCGGAATACACAAGCAAACGCTGGCCTATCGCATGAAGAAAGTTGAGGAGCTGACTGCCGCGGATCTGCGGGACTTCGGGTGCCAGGCAGAACTGTTCTTCGCGATACGGACGTGGTCCCTTCTTCAACTGGGGTGACCTGGGACGAAATCCGGGCTGTTCGGTGTCAAGCTCACGTTCAGGATGCCGAGCCAGCCGACTGGGGAAGCTGGTCTTGGCCCCACAGGCCAGCGGACCGCTCAGCCAGTTCGACGACATTGCTCAGCAACATGGCCCGCGTCATCGGCCCGACGCCACCCGTCGCGCGCGTCCACTTCCCGGCCACGTGCTCGACGTCAGGATGGACATCGCCCAGAACGCCCTCGACGGTGCGGGTGATACCCACCGACAGGACAGTCGCCCCCGGTTTGATCCAGTGGGGCTTGACCAGGTGCGCAACGCCTGCCGCGGCGATCACCACATCCGCGACCCTGGTGTGCGCGGCGACATCCACGGTCGCCTCGTGGCAGAGAGTGACGGTCGCGTGTTCGGTCGGCCTGGTCAGCATCAACCCGAGCGGCCTGCCCACCGTCGTCCCGCATCCGATCACACAGAATTGCTTGCCGGTGATCGGCACCTGGTCGCGCCGAAGGAGTTCGAGAATTCCTCGGGGCGTGCACGGCAACGTGCCGGGCCTGCCAAGCAGCAAACGACCGAGGTTGGTCGGATGAAGACCGTCTGCATCCTTGTCGGGATCTATCGCCTCCAGCACCACACGCATGTCGATGTGCGACGGCAGCGGCAGCTGGACGAGGAAGCCCGAACACTCCCGATCCTCGTTGAGACGAGCGACCTCGGCAAGCACCTGTTCTTGAGTCGTGTCGACGGGCAGCTCGACCTGGATGGACTGCATCCCGACTTGCGCGCAATCCCGATGTTTTCCCGCGACGTAGGCACGCGAAGCGGGATCGTCGCCGACGAGGATCGTTCCGAGACCAGGACGCTGACCCATGCCGGCGAGCCGATCGATCCGCCCTGCCAGCTCGCATTTGACCTCCTGCGCGGCAAGACTCCCGTTGATCACAGCCGCTGAATGTCGCACTGGGTTGCCCTTTCGTCCGCGTCCGACCTGAGTGAAACATCGCGAAAGAAGACTGTCCGAGGCCGACTGCGACCGGTACTGGCCGATCGCACGACATACGCGGCAGCACTGCATCGATCGTCCGAATCGCGGGCCTCGCGTGGCGGATGAGGTAGCCGGCGCCTTTCACCCTGATCGATCGAACAGGTGCAATGGGCCTGTTCGATCGATCGTCGCATGGAGAGGCGGCAACGCGACCAGCAAAGTGGTGTCCAAGGGAGGGCGGATTTCATGGGACTCAGGTTGCCCGCGCGGGCACAGGTCGTCATCGTCGGCGGCGGCATCGTCGGCGCCAGCACCGCGTACCATCTCGCGCGCCGCGGCTGGACCGACGTGGTCGTACTGGAGAAGAACACAGTGACGTCCGGCACCACGTGGCACGCGGCCGGCCTCGTGACCCAGGCACGCGGGACGTACGGCACGCGCGCGATCGTGCGACGCAGCCTCGAGATCTTTAAGTCCCTTGAAGAGGACACGGGGTTCTCGACCGGCTTCGTCGAGACCGGCACGCTCAACATCGCGACGTCTGCGGCTCGCATCGATGAGTTGCGCCACCAGGCCAGCGTCGTTCGCAGCAACGGGATCGAAGCGGAATTGCTCGACGTCGAGCAGACGATCCGGGTCCATCCGCTGCTGAATCCCGACGGGCTGCACGGAAGTCTCCACTTCCCGCGAGACGGCCGAGGAACCGCGACCGACACGACGATGTCGCTGGTTCGGGGAGCGACGCGCCGCGGCGTGCAGGTACTGGAAGGCATCTCGGCCGTCGACGTGCTCACGTCTCACGACCGGGTCGTGGGCGTCCGTACGGCGCAGGGAGACATCGAGGTGGAGTACGTAGTCAACGCGACCGGACTGTGGGGGCGGGAATTCGGCGCCAAAGCGGGTGTGGAAGTGCCGCTGCAGGCATTGGCGCACTACTACGTCGTCACCGACCTGATTCCGGACTTGCCGCGAAACCTGCCGACGGTCAAAAGCGGCGACGAGTACGCGTACGTGAAGGACGAAGCCGGCGGGCTGATGGTCGGGTTCTTCGAGCCGGGAAGCTACGCCTGGGGCAGCCAGGGAATCCCGGCGGACAAAGGATTCGTGCAGCTGCCCGAGGACTGGGATCACCTCGGCCCTTACTACGAGAAGCTGATCCACCGGATGCCCGTCCTCAAGGACGCGGGAATCCGCCTCCACTTCTGCGGCCCGGAAAGCTTCACCCCGGACGGCCAGTACCATCTGGGCGAAGCCCCGAACCTGCGCAACTACTTCGTCGCCGCCGGGTTCAACTCCGTAGGCTTCCTGTCGGGACCGGGTGCCGGCTCGGTGCTGGCCGATCGGATCGTGGACGGCCGCAGTCCGGTCGACCTGCCCGAAACCGACTTGGGCCGGGTGCAGCGGCACGAGACGAATCGGCGGTTTCTCGAACAACGAGCGCTCGAATCACTGGATCTGGCCTACGAAATCCATTGGCCGTTCCAACAGCGCACCAGCGCCCGCCCTTTGCGGATCAGCCCGTTGCACGGCAAGACCGCGGCGGCGGGTGCGGTTTTCGGCGAGCTGTGCGGCTGGGAGCGGGCGAACTGGTACGCGCCGTCCGATGCGGAGCGACGCTACGAATACACCTTCGAGCGGCAAAACTGGTTCGAGCACTCGGCGGCCGAACATCGCGCCGTCCGGGAACGCGTCGGCGTGATCGACACTTCCTCCTTTGGGAAGCTGCTGGTCCAAGGACGGGACGCGGTGCGTGTGCTGCAGCGGCTGTCGGTGAACGATGTCGATACCCGAACCGGGCGGATCACATACACACAGTGGCTCAACGAGCATGGCGGGATCGAAGCGGACGTCACCGTGACCCGGCTCGACGAGGACCGGTTCCTCGTGCTCTCCGGACCCGCGACGGTCAACCGGGACCTGGCCCACCTGCGGCGGCACCTCACCGATCAAGACTTCTGCACCGTTGCCGACGTAAGCGGGACCATGGCGATGCTCGCGGTCATGGGCCCGGACTCCCGTCGGCTCCTCCGGCAGGTGACGGACGCCGACTTGTCATCGGAAGCATTCCCGTTCGGCGCATCGGCCGAAATCGACCTCGGCCTCGGCTTCGTGCGCGCAACGCGCGTGACGTACGTCGGCGAGCTCGGATGGGAGCTGCTGATCCCCGCCGAAATCGCGCACCATGTCTGGGACGTGCTCTTCGAAGCCGGGCAGTCGTGCGGGATCAAGCCCGCCGGGTATCACGCGATGAACTCCCTGCGGCTGGAGAAGGGCTACCGCAGCTGGGGCCACGACATCTCGGCCGGCGACAACCCGCTGGAAGCAGGACTCGGTTTCGCCGTGAAGTGGGACAAGCCCGGTGGGTTCATCGGCAGGGAAGCCCTGGCACAGGCCAAAACGGCGGGAGTCTCGCGCCGGCTCGTCCAATTCACGCTGACCGAGTCCGACGCGCTCCTCTTCCACGACGAGCCGATCTTCCGGGACGGACATCTCGTCGGCCGCGTCGCGTCTGCTCAGTTCGGCCACACCTTGGGAGCCGCCGTGGCGCTCGGCTGGGTGAGTGCCCCCGAAGCCGTCGCCCGGACCTGGTTCGAGGAAGGGGACTACGAGATCGAGACAGGCAATCGCCGAGTGCGGGCGCGAGCGTCCTTGCGTCCCCTGTACGACCCGAAGTCGGAAAGGCCCAAGTCGTGACAAGTGAAATCGTGTTGACGTTGTCCTGCGCCGATCGGCCGGGGATTGTCGCGGCGGTCGCCGGATTCCTCGCCGACCGAGGGTTCACCATCCGAGACAGCCAGCAGTTCGGGGATGAAGCTACCGGTCTGTTCTTCATGCGGGTCCACGCCGCGGAGGGCGCACCCGTCGATCTCTCGTCGCTGCGCTCGGAATTCGGCTCCGTGTCTGATCCGTTGGACATGACTTGGGCAATTCACGACCCCGGTCACCGTCACCGGCTGCTCGTCATGGTGTCCAAACAGGGCCACTGCCTCAATGATCTGCTGCACCGGGTCCGGACGGGTTCGCTGCGTGCGGAGATCGTTGCCGTGGTGTCCAATCATGAGGATCTGCGACCATTGGTGGACTGGCACGGGATCCCGTTCCACCACGTTCCGGTGGCACCGGACACGAAACAGCGGGCGGAGGACGAGCTGCGGAAGCTCGTGACCGCATACTCTGCGGAGACTGTGGTCCTCGCTCGCTATATGCAGATCCTGTCCGACAGCCTCTGCCGGGAACTGCGCGGGCGTGCCATCAACATCCACCACAGTCTCCTCCCCAGCTTCAAGGGCGCCCGACCGTACTTCCAAGCTCACGCTCGGGGCGTCAAGGTAGTCGGCGCGACAGCCCACTACGTGACGTCGGATCTCGACGAAGGACCGATCATCGAGCAGGGGTTCGCGCCCGCCGATCACAGTCATTCCGCGGCTGCTCTGACGGAGATCGGCAAAGACTTGGAAGCTTTGGCGCTGGCACGCGCCGTGGCAGCGCATGCGGAGCACCGGGTGATGATCAATGGAAACAAGACGGTGGTCTTTCGGCGGTAGGAGGCTTCGCGGAGAGCCGGCTGCCGGGAGATCCGGCGTGACCAGCTTCCAGCGCACGGCCGACTTCGCGCGCCGAGCGCCAACCTGACCACCCGAACGTTAGGGACGACCATGACGATGACACACCTCGAAGATGCCGTGACGACGCAACTTCCCGCGTCTACGCCGAAATCCACCAGCCTGAGCGACCAACGTGAGGCTACCCTCCCCGTCTGGTCCGCAGGCACCGTCGAAACCGGGGTGTGGGAGTGCGAGCCGGGTGTATTTACCACCGCCCGGAACGGTTCCCACGAGATCTGCCAGATCTTGGCCGGTTCCGCCACTCTCACGGGCGAGGACGGGCAAGTTGTCCGCCTGGTCCCCGGTTCCATCGTCGTACTGCCCGACGGGTGGAAGGGCAGTTGGCGCGTCCACGAGAGCCTTCGCAAGACGTATGTGATCGTCCACGTCAGCCGGGACGACGCCGACAATGTCCGATTGGCGGCAAAAAGGCTCCCGTGAGCGAACTCTCCGACGTGTGTGACTTTCTTGCCGCCGAAGGTGCCTGGTCGCGACGCCGGCGGCATCTCAACAGGATCCAGGCTGATCCGGCCCATGGCCCCGTATTTTTCCGACCTGCCCTGCCGCTCGCCGGGATGAAGCGTTGCAAAGACCCATCGACGCGGCAGCAGCTTACCTGAAATAAGCATGATGTGCACAAAGGAGCTTCTTCGGTTGTCATTGTCGGTCAGAGCGCAATCTCTCCAGGTGCGGCACAGTGAATCAGCCGAACCCGACAGGAGGGCGCCGTGAAGCTACCCGCGCTGCGGTACGTCGCACCGCGAACCATCGAACAGGCGTGTGCCCTGCTCGACGCAGACGATGACGCCAAGATCGTCGCTGGTGGCCAGAGCCTGATGCCGCTGCTGGCCATCCGGCTCGCCATCCCGTCGACGCTGGTCGATATCGGACGGATACCAGGCCTGGACCGGATCGAGGAAGCGGGCGACTATCTGCGTGTCGGGGCGATGGTCACGCACGAGAGGGTGATTACGTCGCCCCTTGTGCGCGAGCGGTTGCCGCTGATGATCGAAGCAGGGCGCAACATCGCGCACGTCCAGATCCGGTCGCGGGGCACCATCGGCGGCTCGATCGTGCACGGCGACAACGCGGGCGAGTGGCCGCTTGCGCTGTTGACCCTGGGCGGCGCGGTCGAGGTGCAGAGCGTGCGGGGACGCCGGACGATTCCGGCCGAAGAGCTCTTCCTCGGCCCTTACATGACAAGTATCCGGCCGGACGAGATCCTCACCGACGTGTGGTTGCCGACCCACGCCCGTGGTTGGAGCTTCCACGAGGTGGCGCGCAGGGCGGGCGACTACGGCCTGGCGCTGGTCGGCGTGCGCCTCGAGTTCAACGCCAATACGTGCACTGCGGCGACGATCACCGTGGGCGCGGCGGTAGGGACTCTCCAGCGTGTGACGGCCGCCGAGGAGGCCGTCATCGGGTCCGATGTGGACAGAGATGCCGCCAGATCGGCCGGCGAGGCAGCAGCTGCCTCGTTGTCCTTCATTTCGGACATCCACGGATCCCGTGAGTACCGCGCTCATCTCGTCGCTGGACTTGTCGAGCGCGCCGTAGCAGACGCAGGAGGTCGTCGATGACCACGAAAGCCCAACCCGCCGAGCATCTCGACGTGACGATTCGCGTCAACGGGCGGGAGACCACAACCAGGGTCGCCGCACGGGACAGCCTGGCCGATCACCTCCGAGATCAACTCGGGCTGACCGGCACGAAACTGGGCTGCGAGCACGGAGTGTGCGGAGCATGCACCGTGCTGCTCGATGACAAGCCGGTGCGGTCATGTCTGATGCTGGCAGCACAGGCGGACGGCCACGAGCTGCGCACGGTGGAGGGCCTGGCCGGACGAAGCTCGCTGTCTCCGCTGCAGGAGTCGTTCCGTCGGCAGCACGCGTTGCAGTGCGGCTTCTGTACGGCCGGGTTCCTGATGTCGGCGACGGCACTTCTGGAGCACAATCCGCGGCCTACCAGAGAGGAAGTCGTGGACGGGCTGTCCGGTTGCCTGTGTCGTTGCACCGGTTACGAAAAGATCGTCGAAGCTGTTCTGGACGCGGCGCACGGCAACGCGAACGAGGTCGGCCAATGACCGCAGCTGACCAGACGAACCAGGTGAACGGGCCGCACTCGAAGACACCGCAGGTCGCGGCACGGGCCGTGGGGGCGCGCGTACAACGGCATGAAGACCCTCGGCTGCTGACCGGCCGCGGGCAGTATCTCGCCGATGTGCGGCTGCCCGGAAAGTTGCACGCGGCCTTCGTGCGCAGCCCGGTTGCTCATGCCCGGATCACCGGAATCGACACCAGCGCAGCTTCCGGTCTTCCCGGCGTCCACCTCGTATGGACCGGTGCCGATGCGGCCCGGTTCTGCAGCGGTGTCGAAGGCGTCCTCAACGTCGAGGGCTGCGTTCCGACTGTCATGCCCCTCATGGCCACCGACGTCGTACGGTATGTCGGCGAGTCGGTGGCGGTCGTTGTCGCCGACAGCCGTGCAGTGGCCGAAGATGCCGCCGATCTGGTCTCCCTCGACTTCGACGAGCTGCCGGTCGTCGTCGACCCACTGACGGCCCGCAAAGGAGGCCCGGCCGCCAACGAGCAGCTGAGCGACAACATCGGCCTGCTCGGAGGAGCGACGTTCGGCGACGTCGATACCGCATTCGACGAGGCACACCGAGTCGTGGAGGCGACTTACTACACCGGTCGGCTGGCGGCATTGCCCATGGAGACCCGCGGATGTATCGCCGACTACGACTGGACAAGCCAGAACCTCCGGGTCTGGACGTCGAGCCAGGTGCCGCACTACGTGCGGTACTGCCTGACTGCCTACCTGGAGTTCCCCGAACACCGGGTCGAGGTGCTGACCCCCGACACCGGAGGCGGGTTCGGGCAGAAAGCGCACCTGTACCCGGAGGAACTGATCATCCCGCTGCTCGCACGTGAACTGGGATCGCCGGTCTCCTGGGTCGAGGACCGCCGCGAGAACCTCATGGCGGCGACCCACGCGCACGAGCAGTTCGTCACGATCGCCTACGCCCTCGACGAGCAGGCGCGGATCTCCGCCGTGAGAACCCACGCTCTCGGAGACGGCGGTGCCTACCATTCGGTGCCCTGGTCCATGGCCGTCGAGCCCTGGTGCGCGGCGGCCGTCACGCCGACCGGCGTCTACGACATTCCCGCGACAACCTACGTGTACGAGGCGACTGCTACCAACAAGTGCCCGGTCGGCGCCTACCGCGGAGTCGGATACATGGCCGGGACGCTTGCTCGGGAGGCGCTGGCCGACGAGGCGGCACGGGCGTGCGGCATGTCGCCGTTCGAGTTCCGGCGCCAGAACGTGGTCAAGGGATTTCCCTGGGTCAATCCACAGGGAATCTGCTTTGACGAAGGAAGCTGGCTCGAGACCATCAACATGCTGGAGAAGATGGTCGACTATCCGGCGTTCCTCGCCCGGCAAGCCGAGGCCAGGGAACGGGGCCGCTACCTCGGCCTCGGGTTGAGCGTCTTCGTGGAAAGCAGCGGTGAGAGCACGGCCATGGGAGCCGTTCACGGCCTCCCCGACGTCTATCACGACACCGCGACCGTCCGGATGGATCCCAACGGATGCGCCACCGTCACCATCGGACTGACGACGCAGGGCCAGGGAAACCGGACGACGATGGCCCAGGTCGCCGCGGACATGCTCGGAATCCCGTACGAGAACGTCACTGTGCGGGCAGGCGAGTCGACTTCGCACGCGTACGGCAGCGGAACCCTCGGCAGCCGGGGCGCGGTGGTAGCCGGCGGTGCCGTGAGCAGCGCCGCCCACGTACTGAGGGAGAAGATCATCGCTGTCGCCGCATCGATGCTCGAGGCCTCCCCGGACGACATCCAGCTGGAGGACGGCAGCGCACGTGTCGCGGGCGTACCGGACGCCTCCGTCAGTGTGACCGACATCTGCACGTCCATCTATTTCGACTCCACTGTCTGGCCGGATGGATTCGACCCGGCGATGGAAGCCACGGCTGCCTACGATCCGTCCCGGCCGATGTTCTCCAACGGCGGCCACGCGGTGATCGTCGAGGTGGACGCGTTCACGGGCTTCGTCAAGGTGGAGAAGGTCTACTCCGTGGAGGACGCCGGCACCATCATCAATCCCGACATCGTCGACGGCCAGATTCGCGGCGGGGTGGTCCAGGGAATCGGCGCGGCGCTCTTCGAGAGGCTTGTCTACGACGGCGACGGCCAGTTGCAAACCACCACGCTGCTCGACTACCAGGTCCCGACCATGGACGTCTCGCCTCCGTTCGAGATCGCCCATCTGTGCTCGCCCTCCGCGCACACCGCCTATGGCGTCAAGGGTATGGGCGAATCTGGGCTCATCGCAGCCCCGGCAGCGGTCCTCAATGCCGTGAACGACGCATTGACGCCCTTCGCCGCCATCATCCGAGAACTGCCCGCCACCCCTGAGCGCATCTTCGACGCGATCAGGAAATCCCGTGAACAGCCGAAAGCGCAGTCGGTCAGTTGAGCAGTCGCCTTGACGCTGAGGTCAAATGACCTCAGCGTCAAGCCGAGTGCTCCAGCAAGACCACGAAAATAGTCGAAACGATCAATTTGCGAGCCGTGCCGATCTTTTGTTAAACGTTTACCGGAAGCATCAACTCTTCCGGTGTTTTGCGGCACTGTAGTCGCTGCAATTTGATCATATGCAGACTGCGACAACTTCGTCCGAGGCTTTGTGAGGCTTCGCCGGTGGAATACCCATCCGCAGCGTCAATAGTTATCTCGGTCACTCGAAGCGGTCAGACGGTACCGCGACCGAGATGCAGAGAAGGAGAACCGGATGGATTCACCTCAAACCGGAGCGGAGACGTCTCCCTTGACAGGCGCCGTTGACGGCGGCCAGGACGGTCTCGAAGGCCTCGAGCGCGGCACGTTGAGCATGGGCAAGGCCATGGGACTCGCGATCGTGGTCTTCAGCCCAGTCCTGACTGCGGCCACCGTGGGTTCGTTCGTCGGCGGGGCCGCCGGCTCGTCCGGATGGCTGTCCGCGCTCGCTGGGGCCGTGGTCATGGCGTGCGTGGGGGTGGCCATTGTGCCGTTCGCCCGGCGGTTCGTGGTGTCGGGTGCGCTGTACTCGTACATCGGTCACGTTTTCGGTCGTTCCGCGAAGTTCGTGACCGGTGCCTCGCTCGCGGTCGGCTATGCGGTGGGAATGATGGTGATGCTCGGCGTCCTGGGCCTCTATGCCAGCAGCATGATGTCTTCGGTGTTCGGGTTCTCGGGCGCCACGTCGTTGCCCGGCCAAGTAGTCATCTACCTGGTGACGATTACGACGGCTGGCCTGCTGGCATTTCGCAGTCTCGACACCTCGGTGAAGATCAGCATTTGGCTGTTGATCCTGTCGGCTCCCGTTGTCGTTGTCGTGCTCGTCGCGAATCTGTTCACGCCGGGTTTCGACTTCGGCAGCCAGTTCACGTTCGGTGATTTCTCTATGGGCGGGTTCACTCTCGGTCTCGTTCTCTGCGCAACATTCTTCGTCGGGTTCGAGGCCAGCGCGGCCACCGCCCTGGAGACCGCGGACCCCATGCGCACCGTGCCGCGCTTGATGATCAGGGTCCCGTTGATCGTGGGTGGCATCGCGGTCCTGGCATCGCTGCTGTCGGTGCCTTCGCTCGGCGCGATCGGGGACCAGATCGCCGCGGGCGAATCGCCGATTTCGGCTATGGCACAGAAGTCCGGGCTGGGTTTTCTCGCGCCAGTCGCCGATGTTGCGCTGGTTCTCAGTTCCTACGCCATCGTAGTCGGTTTCCTGAACTACGCCTCCCGCGTGTGGGCCACGATGGCCAGCGAAGGGCTGTTGCCGGCGAGCATCGGACGCGTCCATCGCCGGACTCACACTCCGGCGGCCGCGATCCTCACGATCGGGATTGTGGCGTTGGTCTTTCCCATCGTCTTGAGCGCGGTGACGAAGGCGACGCCGTTCGAGGTGTATCAGTATCTCGCGACGTTGTTCCCCTACTTGTGGGTGCTGCCGTACGTGTTGATCTGCATCGGCTCGATGGTGCTGCTGAGGCGTGCCGGCGAACTGACCGTGGCCAGGACGATCGCCTGCGTGGTCGGGGTCATCGGCATCGGAGGTTCGTATGTCAACTCGATCGTGAACCCGACCGGAACCCCGTTGGACTACATGACCTGGGTAGCTCCGGCGGCGATCGCCGCCATGATGCTCATCATGGCGGCACGGCAGCTGGTAGCACGTCGCAGCGATACCGGAAAAGAGGCGTGATGGTTTACGACACGATCGTTGTCGGTGCGGGATTCGCCGGTCTGCGCGCGGCGCGCGAACTTGCCGCGGCGGGTCAGTCCGTGCTTCTGCTCGAAGGGGGCGATCGGGTCGGTGGCCGCGCGTATCGCCGCCGATCGCGGACTTCCCCGTCGGTGTGGGTGGAACTCGGCGGCGCCTACATCTCACGGCACCACCATCCGCGCGTCGCAGCCGAGATCGACCGCTACAGCTTGCGGACCGAGCCGGCGGCACCGGCTACCGTATTCCAGAACAGGCTCGGTCCCGGTGGCCATAATTCGGCGTTCCCGATTCCCATCGAGGAGGCGGCCGAAGCCGAAGGCGGCTTGTATCGCCTGCTGCGCGACGCGCACCGGATCGACGTCGATGCCGGCTTGGATCGCCAGGGCCTCGACGACCTGGACATCCCGCTGCTCGACTACGTCGAGTCGCTGAAGCTGCCTCCCGTGACGCGCCAGCTCGTCTTGTCATGGAGCTGGAACATGCTGGGGCAACCTGTCTCCGAGGCGTCGGCGCTATGGGCCCTGCAGTTCATCGCCGCACACGGCTATAGCGTGTTAGGAATCGTGTTGTCCCTCGACGAGGTGCTTTCCGACGGCACCTCCGCGTGGGTCGAGGCGATGGCGGCCGACGTTCCTTCGATGCGGCTCGGTGCTGTCGTGAATGCGATCAGGCAACGACCGGAGGGAGCGGAGGTCGTGATCGACGGCGGCGAACTCCTCCACGCCCGCCACGTTGTCGTCGCCACGCCTCTCAACACTTGGCGCAACGTCGAGTTCGATCCGCCGTTGCCCGCCGGACCGGCCGCGGTGGTGAAGGACGGACACGGCTGCCGGGGGCTGAAGCTGCTGATCCAGGTGAGCAACGTGCCGGCCGGGATGTCCTGTACCGGCGACGGTGTACTGCCGACCCTCTACGACTACCTGCCCGCCGAAGACGGAGGCCGAATCCTGGTGGGGTTCACCGACTCCAGCTCGCTGGATCCTGCCGACGGCGAAGCCGTCGCTGCCGCGGTCAAGTACTACTTGCCCGAAGCCGTCGTGACGGGAGTGGACTACCACGATTGGTCTCGTGATCCGTTGTTTCTCGGTCCGTGGGTGTCGCCCAGGGTCGGCCAGTTCAGCAAGGTGCACAAGTCCCTGGCCGATCCGCACGGCGCAGTGCATTTCGCGGGATCCGATGTTTCGCTGCGCTTTCCGGGATACATAGAGGGTGCGCTGGAGACAGCGGATCAGGTCGTCGCGGAAATCCTCGGCCGGACCTGATTGTTTCGTGTATGAGAAAACGGGCCACCGCAACCGGGGGCCCGTTTTCTCATACACGATGAAAATGGCGTATCAGCTGTCCTCGTCACGCCGCTGCAAGGCGAGCTCGGTCGCCTCGACGATCTGCTGGTATCCAGTGCACCGGCACAGATTTCCCGAAATCGTCTCTCGGACCTGCTCGCGGCTCAAGGATGCCCCGCTGTCGTACACCGGTTTCAAGGTCATCAGGAAACCGGACGTGCAGAACCCGCACTGGAGCGCGTGGCATTCGGAGAACGCCTCCTGCAAGGGGTGCATATCGGACCCACTGGACTCCGCGAGGCTCTCCACCGTCTGAACCTCGCAGCCGTCGGTCTGGACGGCCAGCGTGGTGCACGACCGCACCGGCTCGCCGTCGAGCAAGACGGTGCACGACCCGCACACGCCGTGCTCACAGCCCACCCTGGTGCCGCGCAGGTGCAGGTCATGTCGGAGGAAGTCAGACAGAAGACGGCGCGGTTCGACCCGCTTTTCGTACGTCTGCCCGTTGACGACCACAGTGACGTCGTATCCGTTCACAGAGTGCTCCTCGCTCGGCTGGCAGCGGTGTTGACGGCCCGGCACACCATTGCCGTGATGATGTGCCGGCGGTACTCGGAGCCGCCGTGCAGCGTGGGCATCGGTTCGAGGTCCGCGCTGGCGAGATGCCCGGCCGTCTGCGCGTCCGACGACGTGACCGACGTGCCGACGAGGGCGGCTTCCGCCTCATCGCGCCGGGTCGCCGTGGCACCGCCGCCGAGTACGGTGATCCGTGCTCGGGTACAGATGCCTGCCTCGTCGAAGGTCAGCACGCTCGCCGCGCCGCCCACGGCGTAGTCGCCGTGGCGGCGGGCGAACTCGGTAAAGGCGCAACCTGTGCGCGCCGGCAACCTCGGAACCTCGACGTTCACGATCATTTCGTCCGGGTTCAGGGAACTGACGAGATGACCGACCGCCAGGTCTCCGACCGCGAGGTGACGGTCATGATCAGGTGATTTCACCGTCACCGTCGCGTCGAGGGCGAGCAGGACGACCGGCAGTTCCGCCGACGCATCGGCATGTGCCAGCGATCCGCCGATAGTCCCGCGATTGCGGATCTGCGGATGTGCTATCCAGCCCGCGGCCTCGCGGAGCAGCGGTATGTGTTTGGCGATCGTGGAGGACGTTTCGAGGCGATGGTGCCGGGTAAGCGCACCGATCCGGACAAAGTCGTCGTCAACGACGATGTCGGACAGTCTCGGGATTCGGTTGACGTCGACGAGCAACGAGGGGCGAGCCAGCCGGAAGTTCATCAGCGGTACGAGGCTCTGACCGCCGGCCAGGAGCTTCGCGTCTTCTCCCGCCTCGCGCAGGTGACTGACTGCGCTCTCCACGGAATCGGCGACGGCGTAGTCGAACGACGGCGGCTTCATAGCGGCGTCCCGATGGCCGAACTGTTCATGCATTCACTATGACTCGCTCGCAGCCGCTCACGCTCCACAATGCACGACAACGACCGTGCCGTCGTTGCGCACATCTGAGTATCGCCTGGCTGCTCGGTCCTGGCGTCGGTCAGATCCGGACCACCGGACCGACCGGCGATGTAGTGCTTGATATCGCTCGTAGGGCGGTGAGCAGCCGCAGCGCGACAACGAGTTCGTTGCGACGGCTGATGACATCCATGCCGAGTCGTTCTTCGACAGTCCGCAGCCGATATGCGACGGTGCGTTCGTGCACCTGCAACTGGGTTGCGGCCTTCGCGGCATTGCAGCCCGCCGCGAAGTACACCCGCATGGTCTCGCACAGAAGTTCCGTCCGCGGGTCGCTGAGGTCGAGCGGGCCGAGCTCTTGGGTGACCAGGTCACGGGTGGCTTGCAGGTCGCGGAGGAACAACGCCTCCAGTGCGATGTCCGCGTAGTGGGTGACCGGGGAATTCGTCAGCCACCCGACACGATAGGCGCGCCAGGCTTGATGATGGGTTGTGCGGAAGCCCGCCAGTCCGGCCGCCAGCCTGCCGAAGGCGACCCCGGTGCCGATAGCCGGTACGAACCCGGCGCGCAGACGCTCCTGTGCCGACATGTGGTCGTCCAGTGCGAACCAGGCCAGAGTCGTTGCCGAGATGCTCTCGACCGAGAGAACCACCTCAGTACCAGCCGCGGTGGCGATGTCCTGGATGGTGCGTTCGGGCCGGTCGCCCCAGACCACGGCAGCAAGGTGGGTCGCGGCCAGCGGATAGGCGACGTCCGGCAGCGCGTCTGTTCGGCCAGCGATGAGCTCTCGCAGCGCCGAGCGGAGCCGCCGATCGCGGGACTGGAAGAAGAACCGGCGCTGCTCGTCCTGGTAGGCCCGCACCACGGCGGAGACAACGGTGTCGTTCCAGCGGAAGTGGAACTGCGACATGTGCTTCTGGACGATCAACTGCTGGTCCGGGTCCGGGATCAGTGACGCCGTTTCGGTCAGTACTACGTCCCAGATCACGGCCTGCGCCACGCGATAGGTCTGGATGAGACTGTTGAGATCGAGTCCTGCCTGGGCGGCGCTGCGCGCCTCGCTGGTGGCTTCGCGGATCACGTCCTCGTTTGGCTCCGGCGTGCCGGAGATGCCGTCGCTGAACGACTGCAGTGCGGCGGCTATGCGCTCTGTCTCGTGGACGCTCAATGCCGGGTCGAGGTCGGCCGCGTAGGTCGGAACCTTCTCGCGCAAGCGGCGGCGGACCAGTGCCGTCAGCTCCGGCAGCCGTTCGGCCAGTGCGCGGCTCGTGGCGCGGATAGGGTCGACGTCGAACACAACCTGCAGCGTAGTTGAACCCCGGACCGGTCCGAGCCTGTGCTCGGCGTTCACGCAGGTCCTAGGATGCGAACGTGTCGATTGAATCCGGACTTCGGCAAGTGACCGACGCGGTGCGGGAACGCGTACCCGAGCTGTACGACGTGATCCGCCGGCGGTTGCAGACCGAGCCAGCCGAGTACAGGCTGGCCGGCAATGAGCAGTTGTCGGTGGCGGAGTCCGAGGCAATCACGGCGTCGCTGCGCGACGTGCTCGACTACATCGCCGTCGGCAGCGCCGGATCCGTCCGGGCCTCCAACGAGGCCCTGCGCGAGGTGCGGTTGGCCGCTCGTGCCGGGATAAGCCTGCCGCTGTTCTTGCAGGCCTCGCGTGTCGCGCAGTCAGTGACCTGGGATTTCGTGCTCGAGGAGGCGCATCGCCTGCTTGAGGACACTGAGGAGCGCGTAGCGGTTCTGCGCCGCGCCAGCGCACACCACTACGGGTGGAACGAGATCATCTCGGGTGCCATTATCGAAGCGTTCGAGCAGGAGAGCTCGGTCTACGCGCTGCAGAGCCGCGAACGGCGCAAGATGTCGACGCTGAACGCGCTGCTCGCTGGCTTGCCGGTGGATACCGCAGAACTCGAGTACACCTTCGACGGCCTTCACCTGGCAGCTCAGGTATGGGGCGCGCAGCCTGACGCGGTTGCCCGGTTGATCGGGGTCAAGGAGGGGCGTCGGCCGTTGCTCGGCGTGACCGCGCAGGGCGACAGCTACGTATGGTTGCCGTGGTCGGCTCGGCAGGGCAAGCCGTCCGAGCGGCTGGCCGGCATCGACTGGCCTGCCGGCGCGAGAGTGGCGTTCGGTGCTGTTGGTGCAGGGCTCGAAGGATTCCGGCTGAGCCATCGGCAGGCGGGCGAGGCGCGAATCGTGGCCGAGGCACTGGGGCTGGCAGAGGTCTGGTACGACGACGTCGTGCTCGAGACCTTGGCGATGCACGATCTGCCTGCGACGCGCGCATTCGTCCTGGACGAGCTCAAGCCTCTGGGCGACGTCTTCGACCCGGACAATGTGCTGGTCGAGACTCTGCACATGTACTTCGCGGTCGGCGAGAACGCGGTGGCCACTGCCCAGCGACTCGGTGTGCACAGCCGGACAGTCGCGTATCGGCTGCGCTCCGCGGAGTCCAAGATCGGTGCCGAGGCGATGCATCGAGAAGAGCTGCCGATCGCACTGCGGCTGGCCAAGCTCGTGGCGTCGATCGGCCGGGATGAGCCGTCTTCGACGACCGATCCCAGCCTCCCGACGCCCGCGCTCTGAATCAGTTTGCCGACTGTCTTGTCAGTCCACCAAGAACCACACTTCCTTGAAGGGAGTGTGGAAGGTCCAGGTGGATTGATGTCCCTTGGGCAGCAGCGCCAGGTCACCGGTGGTGAGCTCGACCGCTTCCTGGCCATCGAGTGCGATGCTTACCGACCCCTGCAAGACGTAAATGATCTCGTTCGAGGTGAGTTCATACGTAGTGGTCGACGGCTGGCAGGCGAATACGCCGGTGGCGAACGCCGGGCCGACGGTTTGCTCGAAGAGGGTGAATCCGTGCCCATGAGGGTTGCCGTCGAGGACGGTGACCCCCTCCGGCTGCCACACTTCCAGCGGAGCTTCGGACGTCGTAACGGAACGGATCGCGGTCATCGGCGTAGTCCTTTCTCGGCGTACTTGGATGGGCTATTTGACGAGCTGGTCGTGGATCCAGTCGGCCATCGCCAGTCGGGGTCGCAGTCCGAGGTTGTGGCAGCAGTGATCGCCTTCGTTCTCGACCACGATGGTGAGCGGTGCGTTCGTGACGTGGTTGCGGACAGTGTCCACAAAGCTGAGCGGCACCTCGTCGAGCGCTCCGTGCAGGATGTAGGTGGGACAACGGAGCTTGCCGAGAACATGGCGGGTCTCCGTCGCCTTCTGGACGTGGTCACGGGCCTCGTCGAGGGTCTCGACCTTGCTCACGTATCGCCAGCTCTCCTTGGTCATGGGCGTTTCGGCCTCCCAGGAGTCCATGTCGGAGAACCCGCCCCAGCTGACACAGGCGGCGATCCGGTCGTCGCAGGCGGCGGACTTCAAGGCGTAGTTTCCGCCAAGACTTCGGCCCAGCACGCCGATCGCGGCGGCATCGATGTCGTCCCGGTCGGTGAGGTAGTCGACCACCGCGGAGGTGAAGCGTTCGAAATCTCCTGCCAGGGCCCGGGAATCGAACGTTTCTCCCTGGCCCGGACCGTCGAACGTCACGGTGGCCATCCCGCGCGCAAGCACGAGATCCTCCATGTGGCGGCTCTCCTCTTTGGTGCTTTCCAAGCCGCCAAGCATGATCACCGCAGGATGGGGCGCCGGCCGGTTCGGCGTACGGACGTATGCCCGCACCGGGACGCCGTCGATGACCAGATCTGCTTCGTGAGCAGGCGGGTCGAGGAGAGGCGCGGCCTGGCGGTACAGCGCGGCCTTGCGCTGCTGCGCCACGCCGCGCTCAGGCCCGAACCAGAGGAATTGGCCGTACTGGGCGGCCAGGGTGCCGAGGTAGAAGTACTCGCCAGCCGAGAGGTGGTGCCCCTCGGAGAACGCCTTGTTCGCGAGCTCCTCGTACTCCTTGGAGCGGCCCAGCCAGTAATTGAGCCAGCTCATCCCCTTGGGGCGGTCACGGGCTCCGATGAGGTCGGCGAACGGGACGCCGTCGAGGAGGAGGCGACCCCAGTTCAGCATCTCCTGCTCCGGGGTGAGGCTCTGCTGGTCTGAAGGTGCGGCGTCGTCGGTGGCGGACACGGTGCTCCCTGGGTGAGTCCTGTGAAGTGGAGTGGGCAGAAGGTCTGCCTCCGCCATTGTGGTGGCGTGCCCGGGGCAGCGCGTCTGCACATGACGTCTATTCGCCGGGCCGATTTGTCGTTGTCTGCAAACGCAGGCGGCGGCATTCCTCTAGATACTGAGGTGGTGCCGGATACGACGAACTCATCCAATACCGGGCAGCCGCCAGTGCAGCGATGCCCCCAACGCTGGATCGGCAAACCGGTTCGGCGCCGCGAAGACGAGCGTTTCCTGACCGCGTCGGCGACCTTCGCCGGCGATATCGATCTCACCGGACAGTTGCACTTACGCATCGTCCGATCGACCCAGGCGCACGCCCGGATCGCCGGGATCGACGTCGAGGAGGCCCGAAGCCAGCCCGGGGTCCGCCTCGTGCTGACCGGCGAGGATCTGACCGGCATCGGCACCGTGCCGCTGGAGGAGGCGGGCTACCACGAAATCTATCCGAACCTCGAGGCCTTCACCCAGCCGGTGCTGGCCGTGGATCGGGTGCGTTACGTCGGTCAGCCGGTCGCGGCGGTGTTCGCGGACGATCCTTACCTGGCCGAAGACGCCGCGGAACTGGTCAGCGTCGACTACGAGCCGCTGCCTGTCCTGCTGGATCCGGTCAGCTCGCTCGAATCGGAGATCGACCTCTTCCCCGGGTACGGCAATGAAGGCGCGCGAATCGAGAAGGCTTACGGTGACGTCGACGGCGCGTTCGCCGAGGCCGCCCACGTCGTGTGTCACGAGTACACCGTCGGCCGGCATTCCGGCGTCCCGATGGAAACCCGCAACTTTGTCGTCCAACCCGACCCGAGTCGCGACATCCTCTACATCTGGGGGACCGTCCACGTTCACGGCAACATGCGGGTTCTCTCGCGCATCCTCGGCATGCCCGAGACGAGTCTCCGCATGCGGCACGTGGAGATCGGCGGAAACTTCGGTGTCAAGGGCGATGTCTTCCCGGAGTACGTCGTTGCCGCGTGGGCTGCGCGGCGCCTTCGGCGGCCGGTCAAATGGGTCGAGGACCGCCAGGAGCACATGGTCGCCACGTCGCACGCGCGCGAGCAGGTGCATCGCATGGGGCTCGCGCTGAACGGCGCAGGTGAGATCCTGGCCATGCGGGACGAGATCTTCCACAACCACGGCGCGTTCTTCCGGCAGACCGAGCCACTGGTCAGCGACATCACGACCGGTATCGTGTTCGGTCCGTACCGCGTTCCGAGCTACGAGGCGACGCTGCATGCCGTCTTCACCAACAAGACGCCGCTGGCCGCCTATCGAGCTCCTGGACGGTACGAATCGACCTTCGCCCGTGAACGGCTGCTCGACCTGGCCGCGGCCGCTGTCGGAATCAGCCCGGTCGAGATCCGCCGACGAAACCTGCTGCGGGCGAAGGATTTGCCGTGGACGCCCGGGATCGACATCGTGCACGAGCCCTTCCACTTCGACTCCGGCGACGTTGTCGATCATTTCGATCGCGCTCTGTCCGAGGCAGGCTGGGACGAATGGGTCACCGAGGCGGCTGCGTTGCGGGCCGAGGGACGGTACGTCGGCGTGGGCTTCGGCGTGCTGATGGACAAGGGAGGGCTCGGTCTCTACGAGACGGGCTCTGTCGAAGTCAGTCCCGTCGGTCGGGTCCGTGTGCTCACCGGCGCGTCCTCCGTGGGCCAGGGGGTCGAAACCGTTCTCGCCCAGATCGTCGCGGAGCAACTCCAGCTCGATCCCCAGTTGGTCGACGTCGAGCACAGCGACACCGAACTGGTTCCCGACGGCATCGGTTCGTGGTCGAGCCGGTCGACCGTCCTGGCCGGGGGCGCCGCGCGGATGGCGGCGATCGAGGTCGTAGAGAAGGCGAAGCGACTCGCCAGCACCATGCTGGAAGTCGATGAAGCCGATCTGCAGTTGGCGGACGGAGCGGTGACAGTCAGGGGGGCGGACTCCCGGCTCAGCTTGTTCGAGATCGCCGGTCGCTGGGATGCATACTCCGCACGCCTCGCCGACGATCAACCCGGTCTGCGTGCGGACGCGGTCTACCGGAACAATCTGATGAACTACCCGTACGGCGTCACGCTCGTACAACTCGAGGTCGATCCGGAGACCGGCGGCCACGAGTTCCTGCGCTTCTTCACGACCGCGGAGACGGGACGCATCATCAACCCGATGACGACTCGCGGCCAGATCATCGGCGCGGCCGTCCAAGGCATCGGCGGGGCGCTGTACGAGGAATTCACTTACGAGGACGATGGCCAGCCGACCGCTACGTCCTTTATGGACTATCTCCTGCCCGCCGCGCTGGAGATGCCAGACGTCGACATCTTCACGACGGAGGACGCACCATCGCCGGACAATCCGCTCGGCGCGAAGGGCCTGGGCGAAGTCGGCATCATTGCGGTCGGAGCCGCGGTGGCCAGTGCGTTCGACGACGCTCTTGGCGACGGGTCCCACACTGATCGCCTGCCGCTGCGGCCGGAGGACATCTTCATGCGATGTCAGCTGACGCACAAACCCCGCAGCTGACTTGTCCGTCAACGCAATACAACTCCGTGCGTCAGCGGATAAGACTGGTTGAAGTCCCGAGCACGGAACCCATGCAGTGTAACGAGAGGAATTCATTGTGGCCGTTCGTCATGTCTTCGTGTGGCGCGTCGCCAGCGGAAGTTCTCAGGAAAAGATTGTCGGCATCCTGAATGAGCTGCCGGGCAAACTCCCGGTGATCAAGGGCTGGTCCGTCGGCTCCCACCAGGGGGACACAGGCGAAAACGGTGCACCGTGGGACGGCGCGCTCATCACCGACTTCGACTCGTGGACGGATCTGGACCGGTACTCGAACGACCCGTTCCACCTCGAAGTCGTCGAGAAGCTGCTGCCCATGTTCGCCGACCGCGCGGTGGTCGACTTCGAGATCGGCGACCTGTGATGGGGCAGCAGGCAGGAGTCGCCGTCGGCACGAGTGAATGGGGAGCCGACGACCAATTGGGTGCGTTGAACCGGCTCAGCCCGACCGTCCGGGCCGACGTGCTGGCCCGGGCGGACGCGAGCCGGGTGTACGACCTGAGCATCGACTATTTCGTGGGAATGCCGAGCTTCCAGGGGGCCGGCGACCCCAGCTACCAGATCTTCATGAGCCACACACCTCAAGGCACTGCCGTCGACAACCTCAACGGCGTCGGCGAGTCCGTCAACCGGCACGTGTGCTATTCCGGCGACGTCATCTTCATGTACACCCACACCGGTACGCACATCGACGCCTTGAACCACTTCGGTATCGACGGCCGCATCTACAACAACTTCGACGTCGAGTCGAACCTGGGCAGCCGTGCGTGGACCAAGGGAGGAGCCGAACAGATCCCGCCGGTCATCACCCGCGGTGTCCTGCTCGACGTCGCCGGTCAGCATGAGGTGGCGTGCTTGCCGGACTCGTACGCGATCACCGTGGAGGACCTGGAGAAAGCGCTCGGCGCGACCGGGCTCAGCCTGAACGAGGGCGACGTCGCCTTCGTCCGGACCGGGCGGATGTCGCACTGGCCCGACGGCTCGAAGACGTTGGGCAATCCGCCCGGCGTGAGCCTTGACGCCGCACGCTGGCTCACCGCGCAGGGCATTTCGATTGTGGGCTCGGACCAGGAATGCGTGGAGGTCGGCCCTTCTGAGCACGAGGACAACTGGCTTCCGGGACACTGTCACTTCCTGGCCGAGTCAGGCGTGCCGATGATCGAGCTGCTCAACCTGGAAGAGCTCGCCGCCGATGGTGTCACCGAGTTCTGCCTTATCGCGGCACCGATCCGGCTGCGCGGCGCCAGTGGCGCGCCTATGCGGCCGATCGCAATGGCTTTGCGCAACTGAGGGAACCGTACAATGGAGATCACCCACGTCGCTGTGATCGGCGGATCGATCGGCGGCCTCACCACTGCGCTGTTGCTGTGCGATGCGGGATTCACGGTGGACGTCTACGAGCGGTCGAGCCGTGTGCTCTCCGGTCTCGGCAACGGCATCGTCGTGCAACCCGAGCTTGTCCGCTACCTGGTCGAACGGGCGTCGACTGACATCGATGCGGTGAGTGTGTCGTCGTCGACGATGCAGTACGTCGACGCCATCACGGGGGAGCAACGAGGGGCTGTCTCGGCCGAGTGGCGGTTCACCAGCTACGACAGCATCTATCGTCGGCTCCTTGAACTTTTCGGCACCGACCGATACCACCTCGACAAGAACCTGGTCGGTCTCGCCCAGGACGGCGAATCGGTCCAGCTGCGGTTCGCCGACGGCAGTGACGTGAACGCGTGCTTCGTCGTGGGCGCGGACGGCGGGATGTCGACTGTGCGCCAGCGCTTGACGGGCGTGACGCCGCAGTACGCCGGTTACGTGACCTGGCGGGGCATGGTCGAACCCGCCGATCTTCCCGAGGCCACCTGGAATTTCTTCGACAACGCCTTCACCTACGGTCATCTTCCGAATGGGCATTTGATCGCGTACCCCATCCCCGGGGAAGAGCCAGGCGTTGTCAAGCGGCTGAACTTCCAGTGGTATTGGAATGTGCCGACTGGTCCGGAACTCGACGAGATCATGAGCGATTGCCACGGGATCCGGCTGCCGGTGTCGGTCCATGCGCACGCGCTGTGTCCTCGGACCCTTTCCGAACTTCATCGACGAAGCGAGACACTGGCTCCAATGTTCCGTGAGGTCGTCAAAGCCTCCCCGCTCCCATTCGTCACGGTGGTCAGCGACGCAAACGTCAAATCGACGGTGCACGGCAGGGTTGCTCTTGTCGGCGACGCCGCGATCACTCCGCGGCCACACGCTGCGGCCGGTGCCGCCAAGGCTGCCTACGACGGTTGGACTCTGACTGACGCGCTGGCCGGTTCGGCGGAGGGTCGGGTGCAACGGCTCAAAGAATGGGAGCGCCGGCAACTCGCGGTGGGGCGCGGATACCTGAAGAAGGTGCGCAAAATGGCATCCCGACTGCAATACGGCGGGGATTTCGCGCCTGGGGATCCAGAATTCCGATTCGGCTTGCCGCGCGAGCCGTAACTCCACAAGTCTCCCGTAGTTACGTCATCGCATTAACCAGACAAAGGTGTCCTCAATGCAGATCATGAACGAGCTGAAGCTTCCGGTTCCGCCGGAACAGGCATGGCCGGTCCTCATGGACCTCGAGCGAATTGCGCCGTGCTTGCCGGGTGCGGCGATCACCGGTGTGGACGGCGACACCTTCGAAGGCAAGGCCAAGATCAAAGTCGGCCCGATCACGGCAGAGTACAAAGGTTCCGCAGAATTCGTGGAACGAGACGAATCGGCGCACCGTGCGGTGATCAAGGCGACCGGCAGGGATGCCCGCGGGCAAGGAAATGTCTCAGCCAGCATCGCCGCACGCCTGCTGCCGGACGGGGTGGGCTCGAAGGTGGTGGTGGAGACAGACTTGAACATCACCGGCAAGGTGGCTCAGTTCGGACGCGGTGTCATCGAGGACGCGGCAACGGCCATCGTCGGCACCTTCGCCGAGCGCCTTGCCGAGCTCATGGCCGGCGCACCCGCCACGAGCAGCCCCGCCGGTGACACGGGTGCCCCGGTCGCCGCCGTTCCGTCGGCTGCTCAGAATCGGCAGGCGGATGCCGACGAAGCGCTGGATCTGATCAAGGTGGCGCGAAAGGCGCGAGCTGAACGCAGCCGGTCCACCGGAGGCTGGGCGGCGGTCGTGGTCAGCGTGGCGGCAGCCGGCGTCAGCGTGGCCGCCGCGGCCAATGTTGCCGGCCCGGCGGTGGTGAGCGTCATCGCGGCGAGCATCGGATCGCTCGCCGCAGGCTATTCGCTGGGCCGCAGCAAGCGATGACCGCAACTGCGAGCCCGACCGGACCGCAGATCCTGCGCGTCGCGGTGATCCAGATGCGATACGTCGAAGATGAGCCGGTGGCATCAAGGCTGCGGCGAGCAGCTGACCTCGTTTGCAGCGCCGGCGATGCCAGCCTCGTCGTGCTGCCCGAGCTCTGGGCGCATGGCGGGTTCGCCTACGCCAGTTGGGCCCGGCACGCCGAAGAGCTGGACGGTGCGCTTTGCAGCGAACTGGCGGCGTTGGCGCGTCGGCGACGCATCTGGCTTCACGGCGGTTCGTTCATCGAACGGGAGGCGGGCGTCAGTGAACCACGTCTGTGGAATACCGCGCCCGTCTTCGATCCGTCGGGTTCGCAGTGCGCCGGCTACCGCAAGATCCACCGGTTCGGTTTCGCCGCCGGTGAACCACGTCTGCTGACTGCCGGCACCAGCACGAGCGCCTTTGACCTCGCCGTGCCTGGATCCGCCACTGTCCGTGCCGGCCTGTCGACTTGCTATGACCTGCGCTTTCCCGAGCTCTATCGGGAGCTCGTCGACCAGGGGGTCGAGCTCAACCTGGTCGCGGCGGCATGGCCGGAGGCTCGCATCGCTCACTGGGCGGCGCTGGGTCGCGCGCGTGCCATCGAGAACCAGACAGTGGTTGCCCAGTGCAACCTCGTCGGCGTCGACAACGGTGTTGTGCTCGGCGGTCGCAGCCAGATCATCGACGCCAACGGCGATGTCGTGGCGATGGCAGGCGACAGCGAGGAGGTCATCGTCGCCGACGTCGACATCACTGCCCTGCGCCGAATGCGCGCCGATTTCCCCGTGTTGGCGGACCGCCGCCGGGGAGCTGCCTGACAACCGGCCGTGCTTCGTCCGGCGTTACCTAGAAAGGACCTCAATGTCTGCTGTTAAGCTGAGCATCATCTACTACTCGAGGACCGGCACTGTCAGGTCGATGGCCGAGCACCTGTACAAGGCGGCTGAGGACCAGGGTGCGGAGGCGCGGTTGCGTCCGGTGACGGAAGCGGCGTCAGGTGGCTGGCTGGAAAGCAACGAGTCTTTCCGGCCGCAAGAGGACCGAACGCCGGGAGGGCACCACGCGGCGACCGCGGCCGATATCACCTGGGCAGATGTCGTACTGTTCGGTACACCGACTCGGTTCGGCAACGTCGCTGGGCAGTTCAAGCAGTTCTTGGACACGCTCGGTCCCCAATGGGCAGCCGGAGAACTGGCGGACAAGGTTTACGCCGGCTTCGTCGCGACCCAGACGCCCCACGGCGGGCAGGAATCGACGCTGCTGGCCCTGTACAACAGCATCCATCACTTCGGTGGCGTTGTTGTCTCGCCCGGCTATACCGATTCGGTCAAGTTCGCCGACGGCAACCCCTATGGAGTCGGCCACGTGACGGGGCCAGACAACGACAACCCGCTGGGTTCCACCGAGACCGATGCACTTGACCATCTCGTAAGCCGTGCCATTTCTGTAGCAGCGCGGCTGAAGAACATCCCTCCCTCGCTGTAGCTGCGGAGCGGGAACAACTCTTCGCGACTTAGGCATCTAACCAGCTTGATGAACCCGAAGACTACGCGAAAACCAAGGAGCCATCGTGGACGACAACGGTCGTGCCGGTGCCGGTCTTAGCTTTTGGCACGACGACGCAGGTGGCGATGGGAGTGCCAAAGAGACTCTCGATCACGATCTCGACGTCGACGTGGCGATCGTCGGCGGCGGGTACACGGGCTTGTGGACGGCCTATTACCTCGCCAAGGCCGATCCGTCGCTGCGGGTCGCAGTGCTGGAGAGCGAGTTCGTCGGGTTCGGAGCTTCGGGCCGCAACGGCGGATGGTGCTCGGCGATCTTCCCGGCCACCATGCGGAAGGTGGCGAGCATCAGTTCCAGGACCGCGGCCGTCCGAATGCAACGGGCGATGAACGACACCGTCTGGGAGATCCGTGACGTCGTCGAGGCTGAAAGCATCGACTGCGATTTCCGAGCTGGCGGGTACCTTTCCGTCGCGCGAAACGCGGCGCAGTGGACGAGAGCGCGCAACGAGGTGGCCGGTTGGCGCGAGTGGGGGTTCGGCGCCGATCACATGCGGCTGATCGAGCCGCGCGAACTCGTCGATCAGATACGCATGGCCGACGCCCGCGGTGCGACCTTCACACCGCACTGCGCGGCGTTGCAGCCGGCGAAGCTGGTCCGCGGTCTGGCGGACGCCGCGCGCGCCGCCGGCGTGCAGATTTATGAGGGCACTCGCGTCGTTGGGGTTGAATCCCGCCGACTCGAGACCGAACGGGCACGCGTGACCGCTGAAGTCGTGGTGCGGGCGACCGAGGGGTACACGGCGCGGCTCGCCGGCGCACGACGGGACATTTTGCCGATGTACTCGCTGATGGTCGCGACCGCTCCGCTGCCTGCAGCGGTGTGGGAGGAGATCGGCCTGCAGGATCGCCCCACGTTCAGCGACAAGCGCCATCTGCGAATCTACGGGCAACGAACCGCCGACGGCCGGATCGCCTTCGGCGGGCGCGGTGCTCCCTACCACTTCGCTTCCAGAGTTGCTCCTCGCTTCGACAACGACCCTAGTGTTCACGCCATGCTCCGCAGCATCCTCGGCGAACTCTTCCCGCCGCTCAGGGGAATCGAATTCACGCATGCGTGGGGCGGGAACCTGGGCATCGCGCGGGACTGGCTGCCGTCTGTCTCTTACGATCGCCGGGCCGGGTTCGCTCAAGCGGGTGGATACGTGGGCGACGGTGTTGCCACAGCGAACCTTGCCGGGCGCACACTGGCGGCGGAGATTCTCGATCTCGACAGCGAGATCCGTTCTTTGCCGTGGGTCGGGCACCAGTCGCCGAAATGGGAACCAGAGCCGTTGCGGTGGCTCGGCGTCAATGCCGGCACAGTGGCGTTCGGCACCGCCGATCGCCTGGAGCGCCGCTCCGGTCAGCCGTCCCGGCTCGCATCAGGCCTCTGGCGAGCCCTGGGGCATTGATATCGGCTAGGCCAGAGCGTTTGACGGACCTCCAGAATGAGGACTGACGCCTTCGGGAGAGAAGCTCCATTCCTCGGTGAACGCGGTGACACGCCCTGCGAAGACGCTTCCGGGTGCTGCGAGGTGGAGTCACAGTGGATTGCTTGCCGGAGAACGACATTCGCAGCGTGAGCAGGAAGCATTTGGTGTCGATGCTGTCGGCGTTGACCCGGACCTCAGCCGAGGTCGCCCCGACATCCGGCCGATCCAGCTCACGGCGATGCGCGCACCCGCCACTGCGTGTTCGACGGACGACAGGCCACCAGTTCAATGCTGCGTGGAACAGATCAGTGGGCTGCCGTCGGCTGTGGTGTAGGCGTTGAGCGGGACAGTGCCGAGGTATACCGAGCGATCCCCGGGTGTGGGATCGGCGGGAGTTGTGCGCATGTCGCCCCATCCGGCGTAAAGGTTCTTCGCGTCCAGGGCGACAAAAGAGAAGTCGTCGCCGCCGAGGTCTTCTGCGGAGGATACGTCGTGGCTCATCCGCACCGGAACGCTGAAGGTGAATCCACCGTCGCAGGAGACAGCCGACCAGAAGTCGTAGGGGGCGGTGTTGACGCTCGTCCCGTACACCGTCTTGTAGCCCACGCCGAGCACACCTCGGGCCGAGAAGTTCATCCAGGGCTGGCTGCGCGGGTTCGGCGGGGCCTGTCCGATGAGGGTTGGCGTGGACCAGGTCTGGCCACCGTCGAGGGTCACGCTGACCGTCACGTAGTCGGGTGTCGACGTGGCGGCGGTCGTTCCCGAACCGCTCATGATGGCGAAGTGATCCGGGCGTGACGGGTCGGCTGCGACCCAGTTCGCGGCCAGCGGTGTGAAGTGCCGCGTCCAGGTGGCACCGTCGTCGCCGCTGGTCTCGAAGATGTTGCATGGGCAGTTGTTGACGCCCGGGACAGCTGCGGCTACGTAGGTGAATCCGAGCCGGTCGCCTGCGGCCGACGGGATGTAGTCGCCCATCGGCTGGCCGCCCGCCTCCGGGTAGTCCGCCGAGTCGATCGCGTGAGGCTTGCCGAAGCTGGCGCCGTGGTCGTGCGAGGCGACGACCCACCGCTGATTGCGCGGGAAGTCGACAGCGCTGACGTACACCGTGCCGGAGGTGCTGTCGACGGTCATGAACGCTCGATCGGAATGCCCGGAGTTACGGCCCAGGGCGAGGATGTCCGCCGCGTCGCTGTCGCCGGTGGCGAACACTGCTTTGCTCCACGTGCGCCCGCCGTCGGTCGAGCGCGCCACGTAGATGTTGTAGTAGTCGATCGCGCCGGCAGGCTGGTCCCACCATCCGCCACCGACGTAGAGGGTGCCGTCTGGTCCCGAGGCCGCCACGGGGTCGGAGCAGTTGTGGTACGGAATTCCCAGTGTCGGCCCGGGATCAGCGGGAAAGGCCGTGCTGACCTGCCAGGACTGGCCACCGTCGGCGGACAGGGCGATTCCGCAGACCGAGTTCGTCGTGGTGAACGCGGTCACCATGGTGTGGTGCACGGCATCGAGCGCCGTCTCCGGTTCGCCGGCGCCCAAGCCGTTCGTCACGTTGGTCTCGGTCGGACTGGCATCCCCGGCCGCGCTCGCGGGGGTGGCGACCACTGCCAGCAGCAACGCCAGGCCGACGGCCATCGCTTTCCACGCCATTCGATGGAGGGAGTTCATGATCGGATCTGCCTTCCCATGAGTGCCGTGCGGCGGATGGCGTCAGCTGAACGTCACGACGGAGGTGCGGAAATCGGTGACGTTGCCGGCGTTGTACTGCTGTTGCTGGTCGGCAGGTCCGAGGTTGACGGCGAACCTGATGCGACCGGCTTTGTCCGGTCGCACAGTGGCCGCGGTTCCGTCGATGGTGACGGTCACCGTGTCCTTGCCGTTGAACAACGGTGGGGTGGTGATGCTCGTGGTGCCGCTTCCGGTGACGGTCAGGCCGCTCGCGCTCACGTCGTGCAGGTCCAGAAACTCCAGCGCCCGGTTCGGATCGGCGTTGACCGACCAGCCCCATACGGAGAAAGCTGGCTCGATGGAGCGGTAGTCGAATGTGGCTGGCGGTGCCGGCGGGTCGGCGAGCACGGTGTCGAAGCGCTGGATCGCTTGGGCGATCTCGTACTCGAATAGGGTGGGGCTGTGGCAGCCCCAGGGCAGGTCGTGCCAGCCGTGTGGGATGCCGAGGGCGAGCAGCGTGTTGTGCAGGCTGACGCTTTCCGGCCGGATGATGCCGGACTCGAGGCTGCACCCGCCGCCATCGGTCGCCGTTTCGCCTTCCGCGGTGCCGAGCACGCCGTTGCCGGTGAAGATTTGCACATCGACGCCGGCCAGGTTCTCGGCCAGATCGGTGGGGTTGTGGCCATGCCAGCGCACCGCCTCGGTCGAGAGCGGACCGTAGATCGAGTCAGGTGGAGCTCCCTGCAGCGTCGGGCTGGCCGACAGCACCGTCGCCCCAGCGGGCCAGTTGCTGTCGCTGGCGCCGGAAAGGCTCGCGACGGCGGCGAACTCGTCGGGGTGGCGGGCGCCGAACATGGCGGTTCCGTAGCCGCCCATCGACTCGCCCATCACCATTCGATGCGCGCGGTCGGGAATGGTGCGGAAGTTCGCGTCGATCAGCGGCACCAGCTGCTGGGTCACGAAGGTCTCGTATTCGGGAGGTCCGCCGGTGCTGTTGTTGAACCAGTCGCTCCAGTATCCGCTGTCTCCGCGCGGGGAGACCACAATGGACGGATACGAGGCGGTCAAGCCCTCGCCGTAGTAGGCGGTGCGGAAGGTGGTCTGGTCGTGCGTGGTGCCGGCCAGGTAGTAGGTGACCGGCCAGTGTCGCGTCGCGCTCGCGTCGTAGCCGGTCGGGAACTTCACCTCCACCGGCACCGGCGCGGTGAACGCATCGGTCGCGACCGTCAGCTGCAGGGTGCGCTGGGTGAGCCACTGCTCCCCGACGATTGTCGCCCCGGCGGTCGCCGCCGTTCCCTGCACGGGCGGCAGAGCGCCGGTGGCCGACGCCGGCGATGCGGTGGCGACCACCCCGAAGATCAAGCAGGCGGCCAGCAGAAAGTTTCGCGTCGACATCCAAAAGTGGGGACGGGAACGCGCCATTGCGTTACTCCTGTCTCGTGGCGATGGGGTATCCGAGCTGTCGACCTGTCGAATCAGAGGCAAGTGCGCAGGGCGCGGCACAGGGCTTCGGCGCGGTCATCGGGTACGCCGCCGGGCCGGGCGGTCTGGTAGGCGAAGGCAATCCGGGTTTCGGGGTGGGCGAAGGCGAGCTGGCCGCCGAGGCCGTCGTGGCCGAAACTGCCCGGACCGGCCATGCCCCGGCGGGTCGAGGCAAGCATGAAGCCCGTGCCCCAGCGGTTGCCCTCGGCGGGGCCGATGAAGGGTTTTCCCTTCGAGCGCACGGCGGCGGCATCGCTCACGGTGTCGGGTGCCAGCAGGCGGATGCCGTCGACCTCGCCGACGGTCGCGGCGTACAGCCGGGCGAGGCTGCGGGCGTTGGCAACGAGGTTGGCTCCGGGGATCTCGGGCGTGAGGTAGTCCGGTCCGTTGGCCGACTCGGTCATGTTGGCCGGGTCGAACAGCCCGCCGAGGCTCATCGCGCGGACGGCCATCGGCTGTGCGAGCAGTTCGTCGATAGCCTCGGCGGGCTCGGTGTTCGGCAGGGGTTCAAGCATCGGGCAGAAGTCCGGGTCCGCCAGATCGGCGCCGTAGGTCATCGCCAGGTTCAGGGGCCCGGCCACGTGGTCGCGCAGCCATTCGCTCGGCCGCTGTCCGCTGGCGCGGCGGAGCACCTCGCCGGCGAGCCAGCCAAAGGTGATCGCGTGATACGCGAAGGTGGTGCCGGGTATCCAAGCAGGGGCCTGGCGGGCAAGCCGGTCGACGACGGGGTGCCAGGCACGCAGGTCGTCGGCGGTCAAGTCCGCCTCGGGGGCGACGAGACCCGCTTGGTGGGCCAGCAGTTGCCGGACGGTCGTGGTTTCCTTGCCGTTGTCGGCGAACTCGGGCCAGTACTTGGCCACGGCGGCGTCGAGTTCGATCAGGCCCCGCTCGACGGCCATCAGCACGCAGACGGTGGTGACGCCCTTGCTGACGGAGAAGACGACGCTGCGGGTGTCCGGAGTCCAGCGTCCGCGGTCGGTCTCTCCGGCTGACAGGTCGACGACGGGTTTGCCGTCGGCGTAGACGACGCAGGAGGCGGCGGTGTCTCCGCGCCGGTCGAAATTGGCGCCGAACGCGTCGGCGACCGGTTCGAAACCGGCGGAAACCAAACCGTCAAAGTGGCGGCTCAAGGGTGTTCTCCGTTCAGTGAGAGGTGACCAGGGACGTGGCTGGAGTGCTGGCGGCAGCCTCGTGCTGCCAGTCGGGGTAGCGGTGGCAGGCGACGACCCGCCCGTCGGCGAGGGGGCGCGGCTCGGGTCGCACCTGCCGGCACTGGTCTGTCGCGAAAGGACACCGCGCGGCGAACGGGCAACCGTTCGAGGCCGCAGTCCCGGTGGTGCTCGACAGAGCACCCTGCGTGGCGCGCCGCCGGCGTTGCGCGACGGGGTCGGCGACCGGGGCGGCGAGCAGGAGCGCCCGGGTGTACGGGTGGGCCGGCTGGTCCGTCACGGGTCCGGTGGGTCCGGATTCCATGACCTGGCCGCGGTAGAGCACGGTGACGTCGTGGCAGATGTGCTTGACGACGGAGATGTCGTGGGAGATGAACAGGTAGCTGAGCCCGTGCTGGTCCTGCAGATCGGCGAGCAGGTTGAGGATCTGGGCTTGGACGGAGAGGTCCAGCGCGCTGACGGACTCGTCGGCGATGACCAGCTGAGGCGCGGTCATCAGGGCGCGGGCGATGGAGATGCGCTGCCGTTGCCCGCCGGAGAAGTCGCGGGGATACCGGGCCGCCGCGGCGGGGTCGAGGCCGACGTCCTCGAGCATGGCGGCGGAGCGCTTGGCGAGTTCGGCGCGAGAGCGGGTTCCCTGGGCGCGCAAGGGTTCGGCGAGGCTCCGCGCGACGGTGTAGGACGGGTTCAGCGAGCTGTTCGGGTCCTGGAACACTGCCTGCAGGACCCGTCCGAGCTTGCGTCGCTCCGCGGTCCCGATATGGGTGATTTCCCGGCCGAGCAGGTGCACGCTCCCCGACTGGACCGGCACCAGGCCGAGCACGGCCTTGGCCAAAGTGGACTTTCCGGAGCCGGACTCGCCGACAAGCCCGACGGTCTTGCCGCGCGGGATGACCAGGCTGACGTCGTCGAGCGCCCGGAACACCGGGGCCCGGCGGCGCCGCCGGAATTCCACATGGACGTTGCGGACATCCAGGACAGGAATCTCGGTCACTGGGGCAACGCTCCTTCCTGGACGAGGTCGTCGACCCGGACGCATCGGGTGGCCGCGTGAGCGCCGACGGGGATCAGGGGAACTTCTCCGGCGGTGCACACGTCGCGGACGTGGGCGCACCGTGCCGCGAACCGGCAGCCGGACGGCCACGAGCCCGGCGGCGGGACCCGACCGGGCAGCGTGGGCAGGCGCGCGCCCTCCGGCGCGCTGTTCGGGTCGGCCGCCAAAAGCGCCGCGCTGTAAGGGAACCGGGGTGCTCGGAACAGCGTGTCCACATCGGACTGTTCGACGACCTCGCCGGCGTACATGACGACGGCGCGGTCGGCGATGTCGGCCACCACGCCCCAGTCGTGGGTGATCAGCAGGATCGCCATGCCGGTGTCTTCCTGGAGTTCGCGCAGCAGGCGCAGGATCTCCGCCTGCACGGTCACGTCCAGCGCGGTGGTCGGCTCGTCGGCGATCACCAGCCTGGGCCGTCCGGCGAGCGCCAGCGCGATGTTGACCCGCTGCGCCATGCCGCCGGAGATCTCGTGCGGGTAGGAGGCGAGCACGCGGTCGGTGTCGGTGAGGTTGACCTGGTTGAGCAGCTCGACGGCCCGGGCGCGGGTGTCCCGCGCGGAGAGCCGGTCGTGGCAGCCGATGACTTCCTTGAGGTGGCTGCCGATCGTGTGCGTGGGGTCGAGGCTGCCCAGCGCGTCCTGGGCGATGTAGGCGATGCCGGATCCGCGCACCGCGCGGTACGCCTTCGGCCCGCCGGCCACGAGGTCGGTGCTGTCGAAGATCACTTCCCCGCCGTCCGCCCGCACCGCGGCGGGGAGCAGGCCGAGCACGGCCAGCGCGGTCATCGTCTTGCCGCATCCGGACTCGCCGACGAGCGCGACCGTCTCGCCGGCCCGAACCTGGAAGGTCGCATCGCTGACCAGCGCGGTGCCTGCCCCAGCGGAGACGTTGAGACCCCGGACGTTCAGCAGGGCATCGCTCGTCGCGTCCACAATAGACAACTTCGGCTTCGGATCACGGGCTTGCTTGGCGGTCCGCCTGGTGACGGTCGCGGGTTCTCCGGATGTCAGGTCGCGAATGGAGTCCCCGAGCACGCCGAACGCCAGAACGGTGAACGCGATCGCCAGACCAGGGGGGACGAGCAGCCAGGGGTTCGTGGTGATCACGGTCGAGGCGTCGCCGATCATCGCGCCCCAGCTCGGGCGGTCGCCCCCGGACGTCACGCCGAGAAAAGCCAGTGCGGCCTGGAAGGCGAGGCTGATGCCGGCGAACACCGACGCCTGCACCAGCACTGGTCCGAGCGTGCGGCGCAGCACGTGGCCGCTCATGATCCGCCACGGCCGCACGCCGGCCACGCGGGCGGCGGTGACGAAAAGCTCCTCACGGACCACGAGAGTCACGCCGCGGGTGACGCGAGTCAGGCCGGGCGCGCCGAGCACTCCGAGGGCCACCATCGCAGCGGTGGGGCTGGAGGAGAACACGGCGAGCACGACCAGCACGATGATGATCGCGGGGATGCCGAGGGCCAGTTCGGCGATCCGGCTGATCGTCGCGTCGATCCATCCGCCCCGGTAACCGGCGAGGATGCCGAAGGGGACGCCGAGCGCCAGGAACACCACCAGCGCGGTGACCGTGTTCACCAGCGAAGGATCGATCCCGTACAGCAGTCGGCTGAGCACGTCCCGGCCGAGGCTGTCGGAGCCCAGCCAATGCGCGGCGGACGGTCCGCTGAGGACAGTGGTGAGGTCCTGCGCCTGCGGGTCGTACGGCGCGAGCGCGGGGGCGAGCAGCCCGGCCAGCACGAGCAGGATCAGGTAGCCGACCGCTGCCACGCCCAGCGGCTGGTGGCGCAGCGCGCGCCGCAGCCAGTGCGGGCCCGCTCCGGAGGAGGCAGGGCGGACGTCCATGGTGAGGGTGGTGGTCATGACCGGCGGGTCCTCGGGTTCAGGTAGCCATAGGCCACGTCGACGAGCAGGTTGACCGCGATGACGATGAGCGTGAAATACACGACGACGCCCTGGATCAGGGGCAGGTCGTGCGCGGAGGTCGCTTGGACGGCGGTGCCGCCGAGTCCGGGGATGGCGAAGATGAACTCGACGGCGACCGTTCCGCCGAGCGCGCCGACGAACACCATTCCGATCACGGTCAGCACGGGGATGGCGGCGTTCTTCAGCGCGTGCCGGTAGACCACTGAGAACTCCGTCACGCCCGCGGCGCGCAAGGTCCGCACGAACGTCTGGTCCAGCGCGCTCGCGACGGCGTCCCGGGTCTGTTTGGCGATCACCGCGGTAGCCGGGACCGCGAGCGTGACGACCGGCAGCACCAGCGAATTCAGCCATCCCGCCGGATTCTCGCCGAGCGGGACGTAGCCGGTGGGCGGGAACACCGCCAGCTTGACCGCGAACAGCACGACCAGCATCAGGCCCAGCCAGAAGTCCGGCAACGCGAGCCCGACGATGGCCCCGGTCTGCACGATCCTCCCCAGCGCGCCCCGGCGGGCGGCCCGCACGCCGAGCAGGACGCCCACCAGCGTGGCGACCAGCACCGCGCCGATGATCAGCGACAGCGACGGGCCGAGCCGGTCGTTCAGCTGCTCGGCCACCGGCTGCCGGTTGATCAGCGAGCTGCCGAGGTCGCCCCGCACGGCTCCGGACAGCCATTTCCCGTACTGGACCCACAACGGCTGGTCCAGGCCCAGCTGCTGGCGGGCCGCGTCCAGTTGCTCCGGGGTCGCGTTCGGGCCCAGCAGCGAGCGGGCGGCATCGCCGGGCAGCAGCGCCACCAGGACGAACGAGACCACGGAGGCCACGAGAGCCAATGGCACCGACCACGCCAGCCGGCGTGCGACGAGTTTCAGCATCATGGCCGCCTCAGGCGCCCGGCCGCAGCTCGGTCAGCCACGGGACGCCGGAATTCGCCGCCGTCGCGTCGAGACCGGTGACGCCCTTGGCCAGGTAGTAGCTCAGCGGCGCACCCACCACCGGCAGCGTCCAGGCCTGCTGCACCAGGTAGGCGTTGATCTGCTTTTCCAGCGCGGCGCCCTTCTGCGCGTTGGCCGCGAAGTACTGCTGATACAACGCGTCCAGCTTCGGATCGGCCGTGTGGAACGGGTTGAACGGTCCCTTCGGGTTGACGAACCCGACGTACAGCGAGGCCATGTTCGCCAGCCCGTACGGAATGGCGGTCGCCGGGAACTGTCCCGACTGCAGCGCGACGAAGAAGTCGTTGGCCGTCGCCTTCGTGGTCACCTGCAGCTTGACGCCGACCTTCTCCAACTGGCCGCCGACCGCCTGCACCATCTTGTCGAGCCCGACGAGCGTGGAATCCACGACCGGCAACGTGAACCCGTTGGCGTACCCGGCTTCGGCGAGCAACTGCTTGGCCCGGTCCGGGTCGTAGGGGTAGGTGTTGTTCAGCGAAGGGTCGTAGCCGGCCTGGCCGGGCAGGGCGTACTGGCTGATCGTGAGGTTCTCGTCGCCGTAGAGGGCCTTGGCGATCGCCTTGCGGTCGACCGCGTAGTTCAACGCCTGCCGCACCCGCACGTCGCTCAGCGGCTTGGCCAGCGTTCCCGCCCGGTCAGCCAGGTTGAGCCCGGTCATCGCCTGCGGCGGGGCCAGCACGGTGAGCCCGGCGCCCTTCGCGGCCTGCAACGTCGTCGGGTCGCCCAAGGCGGCCTGGACCTGGCCGGCCCGCATCGCCTGGATCATCGACGACGGGTTGGGAATGACCCGGATCGTCACCGTTTTCCAGTGCTGGCGGCCCTTGTTCCAATAGTTCGGGTTCGGCACGAACGTGTAGTGGTCCCCCGCCACGGTCCGCGCCGCGTCCAGCATGTACGGGCCGGCGCCGGCGGTGCCCTTGTCGAGCGCCGCGGGAGCGGCCACCGCCTTCGGGCTCGCGATGTTCCCGGCCCCGAACGCCTGCGCGAAGTTGAAGGTCAGGCTGGGGTCGGACTTGCTCAGGCTGAGCCGCACCGTCCGCGGTCCGGTCACCTCGACCGAGGAGACATTGGCCAGCAGTTGGGCCGTGGAGCCGGTCTTCTGGGTCCGCTCGTAGTCCAGAAAGGTCTTCAGCGCCTGCGCGTCGAGCACAGTGCCGTCGCTGAACTTGACCCCGTCCCGCAGCGTGAGTTCGTAGGTGCGGTTGCCTTCGCCGACATAGCCCCACTTGACCGCCAGCCCGGGGCCGAACGTGCCGTCTGGCTGCATCACCACGAGCGGGTCGTAAGCCCACTGGTAGAAGGCGTCGTAAGCAGGATCGCCGACGGCCGGGTTCAGGCTCGGCGGCGACAGCGGGGAACCGAAGACGAGCTCGCCGCTTGCCGCACTGCCGCTCGCCGACGACCCGCCTCCCCCGCAGGCAGCGGTGGCCAGTGCCACGGCGGCGGTCAAGGCGACCGCGGCCAGCCGGGTTCGGCGGACTCGGCGCCCGCCTTGGGACAGAAGACCAGACACAGTCATCTCCACATCGAGATAGGTGCTGAAACAGTTGAGCCCCGGCTCCCCGGGTCGTGCCCGAGCCGGTCGCAGGTGGCAACCGGACAACGGCGGAGGAAGGACGAGCCGCGCGACACGAAGACACGACCGTCCGCAATGGACGGACGGCGGCGAGCCGCCCCGGCCCGCCTTCCCGGCGGGCGGCCATGCACTGCGATCGACCACTTCTTCGCGGCCATGAAAGTCCTTCGTTTTTGCTGCTGCCCCGCGGTAGCGGGCCGTGATACGGTTTGCGCAATGGATTTAGCAGAAGGATGCGTGTCGGGAACCGGGATGTCAACCCCGCGTAGGATGTGCGGGATTCACGACCTCGGGGCACGACAAGGGCGGAGAGGTGCATGGCTCAGCGAAGGGTGACGCTGGCGGACGTGGCCGAGCGGGCCGGGCTGTCCACCACCGCGGCCTCGCGGGTGCTCAACGGACGCGAGGGCACCCGGCTCTCCGAGGACGCGAGGCAGCGCGTGCTCGCGGCGGCCAAAGAGCTCGGCTACCGGCCCAATCCCGCGGCCCGCAGCCTGCGGCTGAACAAGACCGCGACCATCGCGCTGATCTCGGACACGGTGGTCACCACGCGCTTCGCGGGCGCGATGATCCGCGGCGCCCTCAACGCCGCCCGCGAACGGGACCACGTCGTGCTGATCACCGAAACCCAGGGCGATCCCGACATCGAGCGCGACGCGATCGACGCGATGCTGCACCGGCAGGTCGACGGCGTCATCTACGCGGCGATGTCCAGCAGGCGGATCACCGTGCCGCCCCAGCTGCTCACGCTGCCGACCGTACTGCTCAACGCCACCAGCAACCGCCGACTCCCCGCTGTCCTGCCCGCCGAAGAGGAAGCGGCCTACGCCGTGACCTCGGCAGTCCTCGATCGGGGACACCGGAACGTGGCGGTCCTCGGGCGCAACGAGGCGTACGAACGCGATGCTCACCTGTCCCTCGCGGCGAAACTTCGCATGCAGGGTATCCGGAAAGCGCTGGCGGATCACGGCCACCGGCTCGCCGCATCGGAGTACACCGAGGACTGGGACGTTCCCGGCGGCTTCGACGGCATGACCGCCCTGCTGCGCCGCCCCAACCGCCCCACGGCAGTCATCTGCATGAACGACCGGCTCGCCGTGGGCGCGTACAACGCGGCCAGCGAAGCCGGGCTGAGCATCCCCGCCGATCTCTCGGTCGTGTCCTTCGACGACGACCCGATCGCCGAAGCGTTGCGCCCCGGGCTCACGACCGCCGCGCTGCCCCATGAGGCAATGGGCCAGCTCGCGGCCGAGCTCGTGCTCGACGCGAACCCCGAACCAGGCATCCGCTGGGTGCCGATGCCGCTGCGCGAACGCTCCTCCGTAGCCCCTCCGGCAGGCTGAGCTGCGCCGCCCGCCGCTTGCCGATCTCACGCACCCCTGTGCTAAATCGATTAATCTAGGAGAACTGCGATGCTGCGCCTGCCTGATTCGTGGATCTGGGACAGCTGGTACACGCGCGACGACGACGAACGCCATCACGCGTTCTTCCTCCGCGCCTCTCGCGCCCTGCTCGATCCCGAGCGCCGCCACCGGCGCGCCTCGATCGGCCACGCCGTGTCCGACGACCTGCGCACCTGGGACCTGCGCGCCGACGCACTCGTCCCGTCCGACGGACCCGCCTGGGACGACCTCGCCACCTGGACCGGCAACGTCGTCCGCGGACCGGACCAGCGGTGGTACCTCTTCTACACCGGCGTCACCCAGTCCCGCGACCGTGCCGTGCAGCGCATCGGGCTGGCGATCTCCGACGATCTGGAAACCTGGCACCGCCACGGAAACAGACCGCTGGTCGAACCAGACCCGGCCTGGTACGAGGACCACGACGCGAGCGACTGGGCCGGCGAGGCCTGGCGCGACCCCTGGGTCTTCCCCGACCCCGCCGGAGACGGCTGGCACATGCTCGTCACCGCGCACGCCAAGGACGCCCCGCCGGGCAGCCGCGGCGTCGTCGGGCACGCCCGCTCGGCAGACCTGCTGCACTGGGACGTCGGTCCGCCGTTGACCGAACCGGCCGGGTTCGGCCACCTCGAGGTCCCCCAGGCCGCCGTCGTCGACGGCCAGCCGCTGCTGTTGTTCTGCAGCAACCTGTCCGAACGCGACGACGCCGACCAGCTGCTGTGGACGGTGCCCGGCGCCTCGGTCACCGGCCCGTGGGACCTGTCGCTGGCCCGGCCGGTGCCGGTGCCCAACCTGTACGCCCCCCGGCTCGTGCAGGACGCAGCCGGCTCCTGGTGCCTCCTCGGTTTCGTCGAGCGCCGCGAGGGCCGGTTCGCCGGCGAACTGTCCGACCCCGTCCGCGTCCGCTGCGCCAACGGATCCCTCACCCCGGTCAACCCGGTCCGGGACCGCCTGTCACTGCTCGAGACCAGGAGGCACGATGCCGCTCGATCCCTTCGCTGAATCCCTGCTCCTCTCGCTCGAACCGCTGCCGGAGCAGATCGACTTCCCCGCCTTCCGCGCGAAAGAAGCGGCCCAAGCAGCCGCTCTCGCCCAGCAGCTCGCACAACCCGGGCCCCCGATCAAGGAACGCCGCGAGGTCACCATCCCGGTCGACGGCGGAACCGTCGACCTCGTGATCCACCGGCCCATCGCCGACACTCGCCTGCCCGCCCACCTGTACCTCCACGGCGGCGGCTGGATCGGCGGCAGCGCCAAGAACCCCTTCATCGACATCCTGGGACAAGAACGCGCCGCAGGCGCCGGGTGCGTCGTCATCGCCGTCGACTACCGCAAAGCACCGGAACACAAATACCCCACCGAACTCAACGACTGCTACGCCGCACTGCTCTGGACCGCCGAGCACGCCGAGGAAATCGGAATCCGCCCCGACCTCATCACCGTCGGCGGCGGCTCCGCAGGCGCCAACCTCGCCGCGGCACTGACCTTGAAGGTGCGCGACGAGGGCGGCCCGCGGATCGCCTTCCAACTGCTCGAAGTGCCGTGCGTCGACCTCACCGGCAGCTTGCCGTCCCACCGGTCCAACGGCACCGGGTACGGCCTCACCACAGCCGACATCACGAGGCTGCTCGACTACTACCTGCCGTCCCCCGAGGAAATCAACGCGCCGTACGTCTCGCCGCTCCTGGCCCCCGACCTCTCCGGATTGCCGCCGGCACACATCATGTCCGCCGAATACGACCCACTGCGCGACGACGGCGAAGCATACGCACAACGCCTCAACGACGCCGGCGTCCCCGCGACATTCACCCTCGGCCGAGGCCACATCCACATCAGCCCTCCCTTCACGAAAACGATGGCGAGCGCACGAGCCTGGCGCGACGAAGCTGTCGCCGTCCTCCGCCAAGCACACCGCTCCCACTCGTCCTGAACGAGGGCCATTGGGATCAGGGTGAGCAGGTTCTGCTTCCACAGTTAAATCGCCTTGCGGGCCATTTCTGCGAATGTGTTGGCGCGCCGTTCGCCCGACGGGCCTTGTCAGTCATATTCACGGCCTTGCTCAGTTTTACTGGCTTCAGGCGAGGCGCGAGCAGGTCGGTGCCGGAGTCGCGCCGCAAGTCCGGTCTTCCGCCTCACCGGCAATTGGCGCTGGCAGTAGGCGCGCCAGGACGGCTCTAGTCGCGGATGGCTGCCCGGAAGGCCATTTTGTGGCCGATGACGTTCCCCAACGACCGGCCGGCGGAGGCGAAGTTCGACATGCCAGTTGTCTTGGAGAGGATCGAGGGGGCTGTGCTGCTGCGCGTGTCGGGCGACGTTGACAATGTGACGATGCCGCAGCTCAAGGCAGCGTTCCTGCGGCGCTGGCTGAGCGTCCGGCACCGCGTGTGATCGATTTACAGGAGGTGACGTTCTTCGGCTCGGCGGGGCTGACCTTGCTGGTCGAGGCAAAGAGCGGGGCAGAGGAGGGGACTTGGGTGCGCGTTGTTGCTTCGTCGGCGGCGTTGCGACCAGTGCAGCTGTCCGGGCTCGAAGGCGCCTGGAGATCTATTCCACCGCCGGTCAGGCGCTGGCCGATCCTCCTGGCCGTGTAGGTCGATGAGCGGCTGGCGAGCCTGGCAGGCGTGGCAGGCACACCACAATCGAGCGATATGCTTCGAATTCGGTCGTGCGAGCCTATAGTCGCCGTGCTCGGACAGGAGGTCGATGTGGGGTCGGCGAGGGTTTCGGCGATGTAGACGAGCTTGACGTTGAGGGCCCGCGACGGGCAGCTGCGCTGGTCCCGGGATCCGCGTGTGCTGCAATGCGCGTCGGCGGGCCGCCCAGACAGACCGAGTCTGCGGACAGGATTCCGGTTGTCCGCAAGGGTCCCGGCGTGCCTTGGCCGGCGGCGATGCGCTTGGGTTTGGTGCCGCCGTCACACGGATCGGGTGTACGGGTCGCGCACGTGGGGTGTGTAGGCCTTGCCTTCGTGGGCGTACCGGTCACGGCGGAGCTGGTCGCACATGGCCACGATCAGCAGCTCCGTGCGCGGCAGGTCCAGGGCGTCGGCGATCTTCACGACGGTGGGGATTGACGGCGCGGCCGTCATGCGTTCGATTCGTGACAGCCGTAAGCGGTCGGTGTCCGACAGTCGGGCGACGTGGGTCAGAGTGCGATGGTGCTTGGTGCGCCACAGGTAGAGCACTTCGCCGAAGCAGACCGCGGATCGGCGCGGGCTCGCGATGTCGGCCACGGTCGTGGGGCGGTGTTCCCGGCCGCGGTCTGAGTGCGAAGCTGGCGGGAAACCGCGGCCTGCGGCGATCACGAGCGAGTACGGGTCGGCTTTCAGGGCATAGGCCAAGGCGGCCGTGGTCCACAGCGATCGCAGTGGGGTGCGACCCCGTTCGAGGATCCCGATGGTGGAAGCGCTGATTCCGGAGCGGCCGGCGAGGTCGTCGATGCTCAGGTTTAACGCCTGCCGGTGCCTGCGCACGAACGCTCCCGCTGTCTCGACCGGTTCGCCAGCAGCATCCGGTGTGCCCGTGTCACCGACGGCGGAGCGGGGTGTCATGAGCGGGCCTCGCTCGCCGCGGGCGTGCAGGGAGGTTCTGTCGCCGGGGAGGGTGTGTCGAGTTCCTGGATGCGGTCGTTGATCGCCTGCCGAGAGTCGTTTGTGGACAGTGCGAGCAGGCGCAGGTCTGCGGTCAGTCGTCGGTAGGCTCCGTGGTCGGGGGCGAAGACGCCGGCGCTGTGGTGCGCGAAGTAGGCGACCGGGCCGGCGGATGTCTCGTAGCAGGTGAACGGGTGCCCCAGCGTCGGGCGGGCGCAGATTTCCGGTGAAAGGACGCGCACCCTGACCATGGGGTTCGCGTTTCCCAGTGCGCGCAGGAATCGGAGCTGGCCGAGGATGATGTCCGGTGCCGGGGCGGGGCCGGACAGGGCGGGTTCGCCGATGAAGATCTCGACTTGTTTCCTGCGCGATTGCGTGGTCGGGGTCTGCAGAAGCCGTCGCTGTGCCGCCTGGGCGTTGACGAACTCCCCGATCTCTCCGGGGGTGGCGCCGTGGTCTTTCAGGACGGCGCGTGCGTAGTCGGATGTCCACACAGACGCGGGTATCAGCGTGGGATGGTAGTCCACGAAGGACCTGGCGAGTTGGTTGAAGTGTTTTCGTGCCTCGGCATGGTGGCGGTGGTGTGCCGGTTGGAGGATGACCACGCTGGGGTCGGTGGTCCTTGCGAGGCTGGAGATGTAGGCATGGTCGTCTGGGCAGATGCGCAGGGCGCACAGGATTCCTCCCACGTGCTCGGCGTCGGGCTTGCGGACGCCGAGTTCCCACTGCGCGATTTGCGCGTGGTGTTTGTGGATCAAGTTCCCTACCTCGCGCAGAGTCATCCTGGTCGTGCTGCGTTGTGCGTGCAGGACGGCGCCGAGCAACAGGTGCCGCGGCGATGGCTGAGATGTGTTGTGGCTCTTCGTCACGAATATGTCCATGTTCTTGCGCTGCTGTCGACGTCGGACTTGCGCGGGCCGGTCCCGCGGCGGTGCGGCTTACCGGTTTCGCCGCCTGCGACCGGCGGAGGCGGCTGGCACCGTGCCGCCGGGGTGATTGCGTTTTGTCCGCCGTGGGGCCGGATGGCGACTTTTTCGCGCAGGAGCAGTCGGCGGATCGTGCCGTAGGAGGCGTGGTGGGTATCCGCAACGGTCTGGATGGTGGCTCCGTGCTGATAGTCGCGGACGACTTGCGCGACGTTGAGTTTGCGTTTCACCCCTTGTCGCACAGGAGGCATGGCGATGCCCTGCTGCCGGAGGATCCGGCCGGTCCAGCTCAGCGACAGCCCGTAGGCGGCGGCGATCCACGTGATCGTTTTGCCGTCCCGGTAGTCCTGCGCCATTTGTTCGTTACGGCTCTGCCGCTCAGGGATACGGGTCGGCATCACGGCAGCCGGTCCTCGGTGCGATCCCGCGACGGCTGGTGTCGCGGTGCGCGCGACCCTTCGCGCAATAGGTCCCGGTGCGTGCGGGCCCACTGTAGGGTGCCGCGCAGCACCACGTGCCGACACCCGCCGATGTCCAAGCCCTGTGGGAAGAACCTCCGCCAGCGTCCGGAAGCGACGTTTTCTTCGTAGGCAGCGACCCACGCGGTCAGCTCGTCGTTGCGGGTTGCGGCGGTGATTCCGGAGGATGCGGGGTCTTTCTCGAACCAGTCGCCGGCGTACATGCCGAGCACCAGGTCGTCGTCGGAGAAAGCCGACGCGAGGTGCTCGCGGATCCGGCGGCGGGCCAGCTCGCCCGGGCCGCGGACCTGGTACGGCTCTGCGGGGTCAGCGGCGAGCAGCGGTGGTGCCAGGCCGGCGATCTCGTGCAGTGCGCGGTTCGCGGCGGCGGTGGTCACGCACGGGATCGCCCACCAGGCGGTCCGGTCCGGCAGGTCTCCTTCGGCGATGCACGCGGTCAGGTCGCCGGTGTCCAGGTGCAGGGTCACCGCGACGCCTGAGGCGTGCTGTCGGCCCGGGAGGTGCCGGTGCAGACTGGTCGGTGCGGCTTCGTTGAGCAGTTGGATTCGTGCTTCGGTCGAGGGACGCGCTCCGGCGCGCCGCGGTGGTCTCGCACGGTCGCGCGCGTCCGCGTTGATCAGCGCGGCGGCGGCGTCGAATTCCCGGCCGTCTCCGGTGTGCGGAACGAAGGCGATCTGATCGAGCGCGGCGAGCGGGGCTAGTCGCCATCCTCGGGGATGCGGGTCGCGGGACGTGCCGGCGTCGGCGAACCACATCCGCCATGTTCGTCCGCAATGGTCGGGGGTTTCGTGGACGAAGCCGGGAGCGTCGTAAAGCCGTCGCCATGCCAGCGATGCGGTTCGGTCCCTCGCAACTGGGGTCCCGTGATCGGCCATCAGCAGCTGATCCGGCGTGTACTGGTCGGGCATTTCGTGAGTCCGTGTCTTGTGGTGGTCAGTTCCGTCGTGTTCCATCCGGTTGCCCTGTCGGTCGTGCGCGACCACACCGCGGTGACTGTCTGCGCGGCATCGCCGAGGCCGTAGAGGCCGCACGCGCACGAGATCGAGGCATCGGGTTCGTCAAAGTTGTTGGTGCAGAATTCCTTGTGGTGCGTGTTGCACGTCCAGCCGTTCGGACCGTGGACACTGGTGATCTCGAGGTAGGCGAGCCGGATCGTCCTGGGTTCGGCGCGGTCGGATTCCGCGTCCGCCTTGATTTCCTGGGACAAGGAGCGCAGTCCGCAGCGGCAGGCGTTCAGCGGGTCCCGTCGGCTCTCGTTGGCCGTTGCCGGCCTTCGGTGACCGAGTGCTTCCTGTCGCGGGACATCGTGTCTGTCGCGCAGACGGCGTGTCCCGGCGGTCTTTGCCAGTGGCTGCAATGGTTTCTCTCCTCCTGTCCTTTTCCGGCGGGCCACGCAGGATCTGGCACGGACAGCAGCCCAGCGGCTGCCGTCCGGACGGCAGCGTGCTAGTCCTTGCCGTCGGTTGCCCGCACCGGATTCGTCGTCGGCCGGACGGCCTCGGCGAATACCTCCAGGTCTTCCGGCCAGGGCGCTGGGGGTTCGGTCATGTCTGGGCCGTCGTCCTCAGCGGAGTCCATAGCCGTGTCCTTCTGCGCGTGTTGCGAGAACAGGTTGAGCGGCGGGCTCGGGTGGTTCTCGTCGAACGACCAGTACGTGTCGAGCATGTCGCGGACTGGCACCGAAACTCCTTGTGGCCCCAGGGGAACGGTGACGTCGTCGAGGACCTGCCACAGCGCCCGATCGGCCGGCTCGGGATCGAAGGCGGTGCCCACGGCGCGGCGGTGGCAGTCGATGGCCTTGGCGAGCATCCGCACGGCGTTGCGGTGCCGATGGTTCAGAGCGGCTGCTCTGTGGTTTTCGTCGGCCGTGGCGGCGCGTGTCTGGGACAGCCTGGTCTCGACGAGGCGTTTGAACACGGTGACGCGGCCACGCCACTGGTCGTATCTCTGTTCGTAGGGCGACGTCAGGTCGAGGCCCAGCTTGCTGCGCCGTTCGCTGCGTCTCGATCGTCGTGTGCGGAGGTCGTTGTCGATTCTGTGCTGTGTCGCTACCAAGATCGCCCGGACACGGCCGAGCAGCGGTGGGGCGATCAGGGACTCCCACAGCCCGGCTGCGTCCGGGCCGAGGTTGGCAAGCACCAGTTCTTCCAGTTGCTCGTCGCTGAGCTGGGTCAGCTTTGCGATGTCCGGAAGGACGTCCGTCGCGGCGGTGCGTCGACGGTTCCCTGTCGCTGAAGGTGACGTCAATTGGGCTCCTCCTGCGTGCTTGAGTGCGGGCAATCCGTTGTCCTGCCTCGGCCCGTGAGCGACGGCAGGAGACGGTTCTGGATGCGGTCACGGTGTCCACGCCCGCCAGGGAGCGCCTGCGGATAGGTCGCCGGACCTGAGCGCGTCGGCGATCATTGCCGGACGCAGCAATGCGACATCAGTCTCGCCGGCCCACCGATGCGCATGAGGCCGGCGAGCGGCGATGCGGTCGGTGTCGTCGAGCGTCACGTCAAACAAGAACGCCAGCTCAGACAACGAATTGGGCGGCTCTTTGCTAGCTTCGTGTTCGATCACGGCGCAGAATTCCAGTCCGGCGATCGTTCCGTCGATCTGGTCGCGCAGGGTGCGGCGGAGTGCGTGCTCGACTGGTTCGCCGTCGGGGACCGGGCCGCCCGGCAAGACGAGCGCGCCGGTGTCGTCGGTGATGAACAGGAGGTCTTCTTCACGGCCGATCAGCGCATAGGCCACGACACGCGGACCATGCTCGTGGATGGCGTCGTTGCGCATAACTGGTCTCCGATCACGTCGTGCGGGCTTCAGCCGATAGGTGTGTCCGGGCGAAGCTGGCGGACAACGCCGCCTCGGCTGCGCATGCGGATTCCGGACTCGGACAAAACCGGTGCACGAAGCCGTACGAGCGCCCGTATTCCTGGGGCAAACGAACGAATGCCGGTGCCTTCCTCGTTGTGGACGGAGGAGGCAGAGTTCCTGTCGCGAAATCTCCAGGTGCCCCCGGCCTCGGCGCAGCGCAGGCAACCCTCGCTGTTAGCGGGTGACCGGCAGGAGGTCGAAATCTCCGACCGGCCACGCGATCCCCGTGGCAATCCAGTCGTCCAGAGGGCGCGGGCACGTCACGGAGGGCAGCTCCATCTCGTCCGGTTGGCCCGGGGGTTCTGCGCGTCCTGGGGGAATTCGTGCCGCGTCCTGCGCGGTATGGGGCCAGGCGGTCACGGCTGCTGGCTCCTCTCCTACGCGAGGCGGGCACAGTGCCCGCCGGGAAACATTTGATGCACCACATCGGAACGAGGCCGCCGGGAGGCTCCCCGTCGGCAAGGCACATGACTCCGCATTCGCTGGTCCCGAGCCAGGTGTGTCCGCGGCACAGGATCCGGAGGAGCTTCTGCGAAACCTTGTGCATGACTGCCTCGCGGCGAAGAACGAAAGGGAGAAACCCGAGACACACCTTGTAAGACGCCGCAGGAGGGCTGGTCCCGGGCATGTCAGGCTGCCTTCAGCTCAGCGAGCAGTCGGTTCCTGTTGCGTCCGAACAGTTCGGCGAGCATGTCTTGCGCGGGCAGGCTAACGGGCAGTCGGCCCGTCGAGTACGAGGGAAGCTCCCGCAACCGAAGATCAGCCCAACATGCGAGCAGGTGCCTGGACCGTGCCAATTCCGCCAAGTCCAGAACCAGGATGCCATCGGTGGTCGCCTCGTTGTACACCCGCGCCCTGCCGAGGATTTTCAGGAACTTCGCTTCGCCTTCCGCGGTGCAGTCCCGCTCCCGAACGAGAATCGGCGCGGCAGTCTCGCGTGCGCGGTTGGTCTGCGTTGGCTTGTCGCCGTTGGTCATGACGCCCTCCAAGCATGCTGGCTTCGCCCGTGAACGCGGCGTGGCCAGCGAATCGACCGGGGCCGGCGATGCCGCCCTTCCTGCCCGTCCTTGATGAGCACCAGAACGGCACGCTGCATCTCGCACTGCCGTTCACGCGACTGCTGAACGATTCGAGCGCACGCCGCACACGGGGCACCGGGTGCCGAGATCGCAAGCGAGCACTCCAACTCCCGACCGCAGACGGCGACGAGGGCGACGCCGCGCTGGCGAGCGGCTCGAAACGCCTCATCGGTGATCTCGTGCTGCAGGCCATCGCGCCCGCATGTGTAGGGCGTGGTCCACAGGCGTCGTGTTGCTGGTCCGGCCATTCCGGACACCTCTCGTTCAGGGTGGAACGCGGCGGAGGCGACCGGTCGGGGTCAGCCGCCTCCGCCGCGGCAAAGGGGGCGGCGGACGGGAGAGGGTGCCTGGGCGTGCTGCTACGGGCAGAATGGGCACGCCGTCGGGCTCGACCGCACCCGTCCGCCGCCGATGTCCCCGGAAGGCGTGCGCGCCGTGCAGCAGGCGCAAGAGGCCGCCGGGGTGGCTGCTGCGTCGAAGCCGGACATTGCCGTCACCGATCAGTTTGCTGCGTCAACGGGTTCGATCAGGGCATTCAGTTCGTCGCGGATGATCGCGGCCGAACGCTCGGGCGGACGGTTGGAGCAGTCCACGGCCAGAGTGTGAAAACCCGCCTCGTCCAGCATTTCGTGCGCTTGCCGGTAGAACCTGGTTTCGAGGAGGCTGCTGCCTTGCTGGCGCTGGAATCGGTTGTGCGGCCCGCGTGCTTCCAACCGCTCGGCGATTACGTCGGGGTCGGCATCGAGGATGACCGCGAGGTCCGGTCGTTCGACCTCTTCGTTGAGCTGCCACAAAAACACCGGATCGACGCCATCGAAGCGTTGGACGACCAGCCCCGATGCCAGGAATCGGTCGGAGATCACGATGTGGCCAGCCTGGATGCGCGGCTTGATCTCCGTTTCCACGTGGTGGTACCGGTCAGCCGCGTACAGGCACGCGAGCGCGTGCCCGGTAACAGTCGGCGTCAGCTCGACGGCCAGCTTCCCGATCGGACCGCTCGACGGCTCCGCCGTCACGTGCACCTGCCGGCCCTCCGCGAGGAGCAGCTGTGCCAGATGCCGGACGATCGTCGTCTTTCCCGCTCCGCCCGGGCCGTCGACGCTGACGAGCAGGCCGCGACGGGGATCAGAAGAGGGACGGTTCATCGTCGCCTCCCCGTTTCGACTGGCCCCGGAGTTCCTCGAGTGACCGGCTGCTCGCGAGATGAGCGAAGAGCCGAGCGGTCACGATCGTGTCGTACTCCGCGCGATGCGGTTTCTGCATGTCGGCCAGCCCGTGGTCAAGCCCGAATGCCTCGACGAGCGAGCCGAGTTTGTAGCTCGGCCGGCCGGGCAGGAGGCGTCGCGCGAGCTTGAGCGTGTCGAACACCTCAGGGCATTCCCAATCGCCGAGTTCGCGTTCCAGCACACCGACGTCAACATGAGCGTTGTGGGCGACGAGCGCTGGGGCGTCCAGAGCTTTCCGCACCTCGGCGCTGACCTCGGCGAACGCGGGAGCCGCTGCTACGTGCTCGTTGGCGATCCCGTGGATCTGCTTCGCAAAAGGCGTGATCGGCCGGGGCGGCCGCACCAACCACGAGGCGGGATCGCCGAGGTGCCCGTGTTCAATCCGTACCGCTGCAAGCTCGACCAGGTCCGGCGGTCGCTGTCCGTTGCCCTCGACATCGACGACGACGTAGCTGAGCGCAGCCCAGTCGGTCATGCAGGAACTCCTGTCCATCCGATGTCGGCGCGACCGTGCCGGTGCGCACGGTGCGGATGCTTCACGTCGTGCACCTGGAATCCCAACGCGTGCTGCAGGAAGTACCGCGGCTGCTCGTTTTCCAGACCGGACACGACGACGGCCCGGTCAGAGATGTCTACGACGTTGACGCCGCCCGCCTCTGGCAACACGCTGGCGCAACGGTGTACGTCTTCCGCTCTTGGCACCCGGTGCGCCCCGGCGCATAGTTCGAGCTGGGACAGCGGGCAGATGTCGCAGAGCTCCCGGATGCCGTAGTGACCGTTGTAGTCGGGCAGGCCGTGCACGTACGAGACGGCGCAGGAAGTCTTGCGGAACAAGGCAGTCGAGCTGGCGAACGCGTCGAGCACGCGACGTTCCAGCGTTTCGGGCACGATCTTGCGTCGTGCGGTGTCCGGGTAGGGTTCGGGGAGGCGGTTGGCCTTGTAGTACGCGGCGATCTGGTCGCGGTAAAAGAGCCCGGTGAACACCGTAGCGTCGGCATGCGTGCTCAATTCGCGGGCCACGGCGAGATGCTGATCGGTGTCGTTCAGACCCGGGACGAGCGGACGCCAGTAGAGGATCGTCCGGTACATCCGCGATGCGGGCGCGCTCATCATCTTCAACGACTCGGCTGCGACGTGCGAAGGGTACGGTTCGATCTTCGGGTCGCCGATCCCTGAATAGGTGAACAGCAGCGTCACTTTGAGGTGACGAAGCTGGTTCAACCGGTCGATGTCGTAGGGCTTGAGCTGGTGGCGGGTGATGACCAGCACGTGATTGGTCAGTTCGCGCTCGTCCAGCTCTTCAAGCACCGCAAAGGTGTGCGGGCGGACCCTCGGCAAGAAGGGCTCAGTGGCCCGGTTGAACAACTGGACCGGCGTGACGTGCGGCCGGAAATACTGGTGGTGGACCAATTCTTCCACTGCTTGCGCATCGGACATCAGCGCAACCGGCTGATCCTTGTCCCACAACCCGTAGGTATGCCGGATGCAGTAGGCGCATCCCAGCGAGCATCCCTGGATGTGGTTCAGGCTCAGCCCGCTCTTGCGGTATTCGACCACCTCGCGTGCGCGGTCGGAGAGTTGGTCTATCCGGTCCTTGCTGAGCAGAGGTACTGGGGTGATCACGTCGCTCGTCTCCAAGGTCGGCCGGGGCGGACTCAGGGAGAGTAGGAGGAGATACGATCGCAACGGAAGCAAGTTGCTCATTGTTGCTCGCAACAAACGAGACCGTCGCCTATCAGTGCAACTCAGCGCTAGTCCTGGGGCAGCTGCCCTGCCAGGTCGTCCATGACGCGCGTGATGACGGCGCGGGCGGCCCGGCCGTAGCTTGCGACGGCGGCCAGCTCGCCGAAGACGTTCGAGTAAAGCTCGATCTCCTGGGGCTGGGCGAGATTGAGAGCCGCGGAGTATGTCTCCACTAGGACCTTTTCATCGTCGTACAACCAGAACCCGTGCCACGGCGCCGCGGTGTACTGAGTGTCGAAGCCGATGATCCCGAGCTTGACGTTGGGGAGTGCGGAGATGGAGACCAGGCGGTCCAGCTGGCCGAGCATGACCGGCACAGACGACAGCCGGAAGCGCAGAGCAGCTTCGGTGAGAACGAAGTGGAAGCGCTTGTCCGGCCGGTAGAAGATGTCCTGGCGCTTCATGCGGCCCGCGACTGCGTCGTTGATGTCGTTGGCAAGCTTGAAGACGCGGATGCTTTCCGCGAAGCGCGCGCGAGCGTACTCGGAGGTCTGCAGCAGCCCGGGAATCACGGTGGATTCGAAGACCCGGAACAGCTGTGTCTTTTGATCCAGTTCGGCAAGCGAGTTCTGTCGCGGCCGGATGCCGCCGCGCAGAATTCGCTGCCACTCGGCGTGCTGAACCTCCAGCGTGCGGAGCGAGGCGAGCAGCGCCGGTGCTTCGCCCTCGTGCCCAGTTGCCTTTGTCCAGGCCGTTATGTCGCTCTCGCTGGGTTTCTGCTTCCCGTTTTCGATCTTGGAGACCTTCGAGAAGTGCCACGACAGCGACTCCGCGAGCTTCCTGCCGGTCAGGCCGGCCTGTTCGCGCAGCTCACGGAGCCGACCGCCGAGCGCCATGCGCGCCTCATGGACGTTCGATGGGTCAGAGGCTTTGTTGCTTGGCAAAATCGTCCCGCCGTATGGCGTGATGCCAGGCAGCATCGCGCCAGTAGTTATGGTGCACTACCTGCTCTGGGTCTTCGACGACCTCACCGCCCAAGAATCCCATGTCATCGTCGAAGTGCATCCGAACCAGCTTGCGTGAGTCGAACAACCAGTAGTCGTGCTTCGGCAACCGGTCGGCAAGGCCGCGCGGCAGGTAGCGGATGTCCTCGCCCGCCCCGCCGGTGAACTGCGAACACCACACGCCGAAGCGGCTGTAGTCCGTGAGCGGCATCGAGACGATGCGCACACGGCTGAAGATCCGTCCCTTTGCCTTCGCCTCGCGGATCATGTCGAGCCAGCTCTGCATCCAAGGCAGGTCGTCCGGCTCGCCGGCGAGGAACTTGCGCAGCGACTCGTTCTCGTACGTCGCGTCGTACTGGTCGAAGGTCTCCAAGCGGAAAGCTGTGTGCTCGAAGGTGTGGAAGAGCTGCCTGAACTCTGGTCCCGGCTTGATCAGCTCAGTCAGCGTGCTCCTCCTCCGGCTTGTCCGACGCGTAGCGACGAGCATAGAACTTCAGGACGTCTTCGGGGATCTCGATCAGGGTCTCATGGTCAGGGACCGGGCCGATCGAGGCCAGCGCTTGCGGGTCCGTCACCTTCCATCCTTGTGCGATGTAGGTGACGCGGTCCGTCCGGTCGGTGGCGTAGAGCGTCGGCGAGTTGTCGACCTGCGATTCGGGGTCCTTGCCGAGGAACTTGACGTGCATCATGCCTCCGTTTCGAGCAACTTGCTTCTTGTTGCTCCCATCGTGACGCACGACACCACGGCAGTCAACGGCCTGGAACGGTGAACCGCGCGGAGACGAATGGGCGGCCGTCGGCGTCGCTGATGAACTCGAGCGTCGTTCAGGAACGGTGCGGCGGCGTTTCGACCCGGGTGTCGTCTGGTTGCCTGATGGACTGATTCCAGTCAACGTGGTGGTCAGTGAGCCAGGACGCGGTGTTGCGCGGCCCTTTCTTCAGTTTCCGGGGGAGGACGGCGTCTCGGATCATCCGTTTGACGGGGCCGGGAGTTGCGTTGCCGCCCATGCGAGCACTGGTAGCGACGACCCGTTCGACGCGGGGGCGGCGAATGCGTTCGTAGGCGCTAAAGGCTTGTGCAGCAGGTAGATCGCGCAGACATTGGGCGAGGATGACGCCGTCTTCGATCGCCATGGAGGCGCCGTGGCCGGCATTGGGTGCGGAGACATGGGCGGCATCGCCGATGATGATTGTCGCTCCGGTGTGCCAGGTGGGTGTAGTCGCGATGTCGTAGCCGTTGGCACCGGTGATGCTCCTGTCGCTGGCCCGGACGATGTCGGCAGCTGGTGTCCGGTCGCGTGCGAGGAGTCCGGCGACACGCTGTTGCCATTCCTCGGAGGTGGTGCTGGCGAGTTGTTCTTTGGTGAGTTCGGCGCTGTGGTGGGGGAGGTTGGCGAACCACCAGGTCTGACCGTCCGGTGCGGTGAGGTAGGCGAAGAATACCTTGCGGCCGTAGGTCATCCGAAAGGTGCCGGGTTCGGTCGTGGCCGGAGCGTGGCTCGCGTATCCGCAGACCGTGATGACTCCGGTATAGCGCGGTTTCGGAGCAGCTGGGTCGATGAGCGCGCGAGTGACGGAATGGATGCCGTCCGCTCCGATCAGCAGATCGCCCTCCGCTTCGGTGCCATCGGCGAATTCCGCGGTGACTGGATCGCCGGGTGTGGTGGTCGCGTGGGTGAGGCGTTTGCCGTGGTGGACGGTGACGCCGCGGCGGCTGGCTTCGTCGAGGAGCTCGCGGTAGAGCGTGGACCGTTTGATCATTCGCGGTCCGCGGTCGCCAGCGGACCCGCCGATTGGGGCTTCACCGAGCCGAGTGCCGCGGTGGTTGAAGAATTCAACCTTGCTGGCGGGGAACGAATTTTCGCGCACGACGTCCGCCGCGTCGACGGCGGCGAGAGCGTCGAGTCCGTTGTGCATGATGCTGAGAAACGCGCCGACTCCGTCCGCGCTGGTCGGGTACGCCTCGTAGATTGTCGAGTCGATCCCGGCTTTCTGCAGCGCCATCCCCGTGACGGGCCCGGCGATTCCCCCGCCGATGATCAAGGCCGTGGTCATTTGTCTCCTGTCGAAGTCATGGCAAGCGAGAGGGACACGAGTTCGCGGACATCCGCGTCGAGGCCATCCGCGGTCGCGACGACGACTGGCATCGCGTGGCTCGACCGGGCCGGCTGGCCCGCAGCCCGAGCGGCGAGCGCGTGCTTCAGCGAGCGCGCGAGATCCTCGTAGCGGTGGTTGTCTTCGCGGACGCGAGACGGCAGGTGCGGGCTGATGCGTACCAGGCCGTCGCGGCACTCCACGACACGACGGTAGTAGCGCCGGTGTATGCCGCGGAGCCGGAATACGTCGCGCCAAGGATTCGGGGTGACCCGTCGCAGCTCGTCGTCGGGAAAGTGTTTGTGCAGAATCGTCCACAATGGACCGAGCTGGCGGTAGACGCGACGGTGGCCTGCCCAGACCCGAAGGGCGGTGACGCGCATCGCTGCGGCGGGATAAATGATGCCGGCCAGGAAGATGACCACGCCCGGGAGAAGGAAGACGGCTGCGGCTATCGCGCCGAGAACGGTGGCGGCGGCACCGCTGGTCTCAGCCAGCGCGGAGGGGGACGATGCACCTGCCCAGCGCAGGATGATCTCCGGGATGAACACGCAGTTCGCGACCACGATTGCCGCGAGCCCGACTGAAGCGATTTTCAAGCCGCGCGCGAGCCGTGGGTTGGCTTCGCGAGCGTAGCGGCGTGCCCAGAGGAACGCTGTGGCGAAGCCAAAGGCCAGATACAGGTCCGCAGTGATGGTGAACACCGCGCCCGCGGGCGATGAACTGCTGTGGACGCTGGGAGGGGCGAGTGCCGCCGTGACGACCAAGATGGCTTCGGCCGCGACGAGCGGCACGGCGAAGCGGCGCGCTCGCGGCCACGCCTTGTGCTGTTCGAGAGCAGAGAAGAGGAAGAAGAAAACGAGGCACGTCACCCCAATCAGCAGTGCGCCGTGCTGAATCAGGCGGGACATCATCGGCGGGAGTCCGACCACGGTCGCCTCGCGGTCGGCGGCGAGGCCGAAGGGGAAGGCGATAGCGAGGCAGGCCGCGAGCCCGGTGAGGGCGCGCAGCGGAAGGTTCTGTGGTGTCCGGCTCAGTCGCAAGCCCAGCCAGGCCAGCACCGCGGTGGCGGCGATGCCGTAGGCGAGGACGAGGTAGGTCACAGCCACCCCAGCCGGTCGCTCAACGCGGTTTCTATCCGGTGTGCCGTGTTGCTGCGCGCGGCGGGTGTCCAGACACGGTCGAGGACAGACGCCCATTCCAGGATGATGGTGGCGACGGTTTCTGCCTCGTATTCCTGGACGGTGTCGTAAGAGGTGCGGCGGAGTGCGCGCCGGACCGCGTCCGGTGCAAGGTCGGGGTACTCGGTGCGCAGAGACTCGGTCGACGAGTCCGGGTACAGCTCTGCGAGCAGCGTGTTGTCGGGTTCACCGCTGTCGTGCCCGGCCAGCATGTGGCCAAGTTCGTGCAGGATGATGTGGTCTTGGTGCGGCTTGCTCGTTTCCTGTTGGTAGAAGATGTAATCGGCTGATGCCGCGGAGATCCAGGCTCCGAAGGGGCCGGGGACTGGGATCGGGTGCGCCCGCAACCTGATCGGCTTGCCGCGCTGGATCCCGACACGGCGGCACAGTTCGGCGACATCCAACGGAGGTTGGATGTCGAGGTCGGTCAAGAGCTGCCGGCAGCGACGGCGCAGCTGCCGTTCAGACGTCACCTGCTCCCTCCCTCCAAGCTCAGGACGAGACGGCACCTACGACAACGGTGCCGGACTGTTCCGGAGCCTTCCACCGTGTTCACCCCGTTGGTGATTGACCTCGCTCGGCCTGCTCGTCGCGATAGACCACGTCGAGCAGGTCCATCACCAGACGCCGCCGCTCGGGCGAAAGCGCGTCTGCGCGCATCGCGATCAGCTTGGCCTCGCTTGTGTTCGCGATCGCGGTCAGGCTCTCTTGTGCGGCCTGCAGCTTCTGCAGCTGTTCGTCGACCCGGTCAGTCACCGTGTCGTCGAAGAAGTACGACGCCGGCACGCCGAAGAACGCTGCCAGGGCGTAAAGGTGGCGCAATGTCGGGTTGTCCTTACGCGCCTTGCGCAGGTGCCAGATGTAGCTCCCCGAGATCCCGACGCCCGTGGCGCTGATCTCCGCTGCGACGAAGTCGTTGGTGTACTCCTGGCCGCTGCGCGGTTTCATCGTCGCGAACAGCCGGTTCAATCTCGCGGCAAGGATCTCCGCGAAGTTGTCCGGCAGGCTCGCCGGAAGATGCCCGTCCGGATACGCCGGCGTGGCCATGCGACCTCCAACCCCGACTGCTTTCACTCAGGTGAACACCCGAACGAGTGGTGCTCCTGATGTTGGTTGAACTCGTCCGCGCGACCAGCCTAAACTCGCGGCCATAGTCATTTCAACTCCAGAACAACGGTAGCGAACTCGACGCCTTCACGTCAGTCAAAGCCACTCGTTCGGAGGAAGATCGACAATGGCATCTACCTCGGCGTCCGTTGCTGGGCATGGCCAGTGCTGCTCCGCATGCGGACAGCCGCTCGGCTCGTGGGGCATCGACAAGTACACCGGACTGCTCAACCGGGAAGGGTGGGACGTCCGGGCCATGTCAGCGCTCGGCGGGCTGTTCGATCGTTCCATCGCGCTGCTCATCCTCGACCTTGACCGTTTCAAAGCTGTCAACGACCGATACGGCCACCCCGCCGGCGATGCCGTCCTTCGCGTTGTCGCCGCGACGGTCGCGGCCGCGGTGCGCCGCGAGGACATTGTCGGTCGGTATGGCGGCGACGAATTCATGGCGCTCCTTGTCGGTGCCGACCAGGCGTGTGCGAAGGCGATCGCGGAACGGATCTGCGGGCGAATACGGAGTGCGGTCGTCGAGGTGCTGTCGGCGGATGGCAGCCGGGTGGTCATCAAGGGCCTCGCCGCGTCAGTCGGCGGCGTCGCCCTGAACCTCCGCGGCGGCGTCGACCTTGCAGACCTTTTCCGGCGTGCGGACTCAAACCTGTTGCGCGCAAAGCGGTTCGGCAAGGACCGCGTGCTGATAGCGGGAGACCGCGGCCTGCCGAGAGGCACGTGCTGCGCCAGACTCAGGTAAGAGTTCACCGTGCCTGCGTCTTTTTGACAGTTGAAGATCAGCTCGAAGGGGCCTACGCTCGCTCTATGGACGTTGCGCGTTCTGCGGTCTGATCTCCCTTCCCGGCCGGCTGCACGAACGGGCAAGCCCGTCATCGAATATGCGATCTAGCCGCCGGGAGGAAGCGATGACCGAGCTGTCGAACCGGGCAGGACAAAACCAATTGGTGCGCGGCCGCACCATGCGGTCCTCTGTGAAGCACTGCCGACTGGCTCGCGGTGACGCGAACGCTCCGGCTTGCGTCCCGCACGATGATGCCTGGCGTGAGGGCTGGGAGGCCGAACAGCTGCGCAAGCTGTCGGATGTGAAGCGGCTCTTCAGCGGTGACTGGATGCACGCGGTCATCGTCGCTCTCGCCACCGGGCCAAAACACTACACAGAGCTTCTCGACACGATCAGGACCTTGTCCGACGCAGGACAGGCTCAGGGGCGCCGCCGCACTCTGCATGAAAGCGTCCTCGCGCGCACGCTCAAGACAATGACTGCTGACGGATTGATCATTCGCCGCCAGGAGTCCACGGCGTTCCCGCCTTCTGTGCAGTACTCGTTAAGCCCCGCGACAGCTGAAGCTCTCGACGCGATGATGCCGATGGTCGCTTGGGCGACCAAGCATGCTGACCTCATCCGACGTTCCCGTGAACGACGATGCACAGCCTAGGCGACAGCGAGCGCTGAAGGTCGCAAGGTTCTCCCGCGCTGCAAGAGTCGGTGGCCGACGAGCGGCGGCATGGTCGGGCTCCGTCCCGTGTCAGTCCGAAACCGCATGTCATCGGGCACGCGAGAGCAGGTAAAAGCGTCAAAACAGTCAATGCGCAGTAGGCCAAAACCCGGAAAGCGCGACGCATAACAGAGTTCCAGCTAACAGGAACGGTCCGAGCGGGATATCCCGAATTGCTCCGCGACTCTTCACGATTCTCGCGACTCCAATGGTGATACCTCCGAGGAGCCAGCCCGCCGAGAGGCCGAGCCAGGTCGCTTCCCAGCTGATCCAGCCGAGTGCAGCCCCGAGCAGCCCGGCCAGCTTCAGATCGCCTCCGCCGATCATGCCCGCGGCATACAGGGCTCCGTGGGCCACCAGGGCGATGGCCGCAGCTATGGCTGCCCGAGTCAGGTCGCCTCCGTGCGCGTTGAGGGCAGCGTCCGCCCCCAGTGCGATTCCGAGAACGCCGGTTGCCCCGCCGAGAAGCATGTTCGGCAGCTTGCGCGCGATCAGGTCGACTGTCGCCAGGGGTATGCCGAATCCGCCAAGGCTGCTGTACGCGAGCAATTCCAGGGACTGGCCGAAGCGGTACGCGAGCGCGGCGAACACGACGGCTGTCGCGGCTTCGAGAACACCGTAGGGTGGCGGTCCTGCAGCCGGCTCGGTCGCGGCGGCATATCGGACGACGAACGGGCGCAGAGCCACTGCGAGTGCTGCGCCGACAAGCGCCCAGCCCAGGACCGTAGCGGTCTGCATAAGAATCACATTCTGCGAAAATTCGTCATGTTTGGACTCTGGCGGTTCAGGAGGCGGCCGAATGGTTCGGTACAGGCCATTTCAGCACTACCAGACTTGCTGCTCGACGGTGAGGAATCGCGCCAAAATTTACGCCAAGTAGGTGAATATTGGGCGGAATTGCCATCCCGGCTTCCGGTTGGTGCTTTCACACCTTGCAGTCGGTATGGGATCACGGGGTAGACCTGATCTAGGCACCCATTAACGGTTCGGGTGAGTGGAGTGAGGGGTGGAGTCAGTGGTCTCTACAAGGACGTGCCGGTCAGCAATGACGCTGTCGAGCTTCGTTGTCGCCGTACTGGCGGCTGGATGCAGCTCGGGCTCGCCGTCTGACCCTGCTCCTGCCAGCTCCGCGGATTCCGCTCAGGCGTCTTCGTCGGCGAGCGCACCGCCGGCATCGACATCACCGGCGGACGTCGCGCGCAAGGGTGCGATCTCGGCATATCTGGGGATGTGGAAAGACATGGCCGTCGCGGCAGAGACATCAAACTGGCAGGACGCGCGGTTGGGGCAGCACGCCACTGCCACCGCCCTGACCAACATCACCCGCGGCCTATACGCGGACAAGGCAAACGGCCTGGTTACCAAGGGACAGCCCAAGAATTCACCTACGGTGTCGTCCGTCGAGCCACCCTCGGCCCCGATAAAGGTGATCGTCGCCGACTGCGGCGACGACAGCAACTGGCAGCACTATCGCGCGGACAACGGGCAGTTGGCCAACGACGGCCCTAGCGGGCGCCGGCAGATCAACGCCGTTGTCGAGCGGCAGCAAGACGGCACATGGCGTGTGACCGACTTCGGAATCCACAAGGTCGGATCATGCTGAGGAAAATCGCGCTGATCGCTGGAACGACGGGATCGCTGGTGCTCGCAGGAGCAGCCCCGGCGCTGGCGGGCGGTCCTTGGGGATCGGCGGACTGCCAGCAGACTCCGTCCCCGGCGTGCCAGCTCGGCGCGGGCCAAGGCGGCACCGACGGCGGTCGTGGGCGCGTCCCGTCGGCGCCTGGCAAGAAGCCGAAGCCGCGGGGTGGCAACCAGGGCGACGACCGGCCGGATGCCGGGGACCGCGTCATCGGACCGAGCGATAAGACCGCTGACTGCGGATACCAGCGTTCGGATTACCAGCCCCCGGCAGGAGGAACCATCACGGCCGCGTACCGGCCATCCACCCATGACCGAGGCACTGAGGTTCAGCCCGCAGTCTTCCGCCCGGCGAGCCTACGGACTGCACCGTTGGCGCTCACCGTCGCGCGGTCTTGGCCGGCGCAAGCACAGCCGGGTCAGGGGCCAGGCGCGTGGTACCTGTACAAGTGCTCCGGTCCTGGTTTCTCAGACGCGTTGTACCGGACGCCGATCTGGATTCCCGACGGACGAGCACCTGCACCTGGGCCGGTGCCGCCGCCGTCGCCCGCAGAATTGGCGCAGGCGGCGCGCAGCCAGCTTCGGTTGCCGAGCCCGTCGATCGCGGCGAACCCGCGCGGAGACCAACTGGTGACCCTGCCGACGTGGTTGTGGCTGTCGAGCGGTTGGGATCAGCAATCGGCCACGGCCGCTGTCCCCGGCGTCTCAGTGACTGCGATCGCGAAGCCGACTTCGCTCGTGTGGTCCATGGGCGACGGATCGACAGTGACGTGCGAAAACGGCGGGACTCCGTTCCCGGCTGGAGGCGATCCGAAGGCGGCGTCGCCGGATTGCGGGCACACCTACCGGACGTCTTCGGCTGGGCAACCGAACAACGCGTACCCGGTGACAGCCACCGTGCACTGGTCGATCTCATGGTCTGGGGCCGACCAATCCGGAACCTTTCCTGACATGACGACTGCAGCCAATGCGGCGTTCCGGGTAGCGGAAAGCCAGGCGCTGAACACCGGCAGACGGTGATTCGCATGGGGCGCAGCCCCTGCGCTGACAACCACAGAACTCAATCCGTGTAGCCACCGCGCAGCAGACGGCGTCGCGGCGCGGTGGCCCATGCCCGAAACCAGAAGGGAGGCTGGCCATGAGCACGTCCGTCTCGACCCACCCGGACACCGCTGACAGGGCGACCGCGCCGCCGGACGCCTGGGCACAGCGAAGCGGCAAACAGGAGCCGCCGTCGCGCTGGAAGACCGTTCGCCCCTCACGCCGGGTTCCGTACCTGCTGCTCGGCGTCGTACTAGTGATTGCTTGCGCAGCGGCGGCGGTGATCGTGTCCATGCAGCTTGATAACCGCCAGCCGGTCCTGGTGTTGGCTCGTCCGGTGACCGTTGGTCATCTATTGTCCGGACAGGACTTCCGGCAGCTGTCCGTTTCCTCCGATGTCGGACTCGACGCGGTACCGGCCGCAGAATCGTCCACTGTGGTCGGCCGCCCGGTGGCGTTCAGCTTGCCTGCTGGAGCGCTGCTGACCCGTGGTTCGCTGGGGCCGCCCGCGATCCCGGTTGCCGGCCAGGCGGTCGCCGCAGTGGCGCTGAAGGCCGGGCAGTTCCCGCCAGCGCTCGCACCCGGTGCGCGGGTCGCTGTACTGGTGTCACCTGGTGCAGCTGCGACAGGGACGCCGAGCACCGCCGGGCAGGTCGCGCCCCCGCTCGCGCAGTGGACTGCGACGGTGAGCGACGTCTGCGCTGGAGCGGACCAGCAAAGCACGGTCGTGTCGTTGCAACTGCCGGAGGCGAACGCACGCCAGCTCGCTGCAGCTCCGGCGGGTCAGATCAGTCTCGTCGCGTTGAGCGGAGGCGGCGGCTGATGTTGATTGCGCTGTGTTCCCTGAAGGGATCGCCTGGGGTGACGACTACCGCTCTCGCGTTGGCAGCGCGGTGGCCGGCCGAGCAGACCCCGGTCGTAGTCGAGTGCGATCCTGCAGGCGGTGACCTGGCTGCGCGGTTCCGATTGCCCTCGACGCCGGGGCTGGTGAGCTTGGCTGCCGCGGCACGCAAGAGCATGGAAGCATCGGTCCTGTGGCAGCACGTCCAACGGCTACCCGCTGGCCTAACAGTTGTCGCCGGTCCGGTTGGGGCGGAGCAAGCTCGCGCTGCCTTAGGCATTCTGGCACCGCGGGGAACATCGGTCTTGCGCGCTGCGGGCGATCAGCCAGGCGTGGTGGTCCTGGCCGACTGTGGCCGAGTAGACCCGGGTTCGACGACGCTGCCGATCATCCGAGCTGCAGATGCGATGGTGCTTTTTGCCCATGCCCGCGACGACGAGCTGTCTCATGTCGCTAGCAAGATCCGGACCGCCGCAACCTGGAATCCACGACCAGGCTTTGTACTGGTCGGTGACGGCTACCCCACGACCGAGGTCGAGCACGAACTCCACATCGGGGTCTTGGACAGGATTCCCCACGATCCCAAGGGAGCCGCAGTGCTGTGCGGGTACCGCCGAAGCGGGCCGAGTCCCGACCACTCAGCACTGGGGCGTGCGGCATTGCGGCTAGCGAGTGGGCTCGGCTTCATGCACCGTCCGCATGGCGCGCCGAGCGCGTCACCTCGGGTCGGCGGGCATCTGGCCGCCGCAGCACCAGCAAATCAGCCCGATGTGCCAGTCGGCACGCCGCAGCCTCCGCAGCAATGGCAGTCGTCGGCGGACGGGACGCGCCCATGACCTCGCCACACATCCAACCCGGCCAGCGTGCTTCCCGTAACGGTGCGGTCATGCGACCAGATCTGGCACCGTCCACGTCCTCCGTTCCAGGGCCAGCGAGTGTTCCCGGCGTCGATCCTCACGTGGCCGCGGCAATGGAGCGGCTGCGTGTTCGTCTTCGCCGCGAATTGTCTCAGCAGTTGTCCTCGCGCATCCAGGCTGACGACGATGCCGGCCGACCCGCGCTGGAAGCGGGCGAACGGCGCCGGATGGCTCAAGCGATTCTTGCTGATGCCGCAGAAAAGCAAGCGCAGCACGAACTCGACACCGGTGGAGCAGTGGTGCCGCAGGACGTCGAGCGTCGCGTTCTTTCCGCCGTGTTGGACGAGATTTTCGGCATGGCCGGCCTCGAGCCGCTGCTCGCCAACCCGGACATCGAGAACGTCAACATCAACGGAGACCGGGTATTCGTCCGCTACGCCTCGGGCAGGCGGGAACGCCTGGCTCCGATTACCGGCTCGGATGCCGAACTCGTAGAGCTGATCCGCGACCTCGCCGCACGCTCCGGCGTGGAGGAACGGCGCTTCGACCGCGGCAGTCCGATCGTCAACTTCTCCCTGCCTGGCGGGGAACGCGCGTCGGCAGTGATGGCAGTGACCGCCAGGCCGTCGCTGTCGATCCGGCACCATCGGTTCGCCCGGGTGACGTTGCGGGAACTGAGGGAGAACGGAACGCTCGACCTGGCGCTGGAGAACTTTCTCGGCGCGATGGTGCGGGCTCGCAAGAACGTACTCGTGACCGGTGGCGTCGCGATTGGCAAGACGACCCTCCTGAGGGCGCTGGCCTCGGCGATCCCGCCGCACGAGCGTCTGGTCACCATCGAGGATGTCTTCGAACTGGGGCTGGATCACGATCCCGGCCACCCGGATGTGGTCGCGATGCAGGCCCGCGAAGCCAACGTCGAAGGCCAGGGCGAGATTTCACAGTCCGAGCTGGTGTGGCAGTCGTTGCGGATGAGCCCGGACCGGGTCATCGTCGGCGAGGTCCGCGGGCCGGTCGTCATCCCCCTCACCAACGCCATGTCCATGGGCAACGACGGCTCGATGGGCACGCTCCATTCGTCCCTGTCCAGTGGTGTGTTCACGAAACTCGCCGCCTACGCGGTCCAAGGGCCTGAACGCCTGTCGCTGGAAGCCACGAACCTGTTGGTCGCTTCTGCGCTGCATTTCGTGGTCCACCTGGAGAAACCGCGAGGTGCGGACAGCAAACGAGTCGTGTCCTCGATCCGCGAAGTCGTCGGCGCGGACGGCACTCAAGTGATCTCGAACGAGGTGTGGCGTCCAGCAGTTGACCTCCGCGCGATTCCGGGTGTCCCGCTGCGCACGGCCACAGTCGATGAGCTCATCGACGCGGGCTTCGACCCGGATCTGCTGGACCGGGCGGAAGGGTGGTGGAAGCCGTGAACACCACCACCGCGCTGATGGGGCTGCTCGGCACTGGTGTCGGACTCGGCCTGCTGCTGATTGCGGCCGGCTGGCGGGGCATCACCATGCGCTGGCCCCGGTGGGGTGGACGCAACAGCGGAGAGACCGGACGCGATCCACTCCGGGCGCGGTGGCTGCTCGCGGCCGGGGCCGCGGGCATCATGGTCGCCATTGGCACAGGATGGCTCGTCGGCGGCGTCCTTGCGGCGATGGCGACCTGGGGCCTGCCGCGTGTGCTCGGCTCGAACAAGCAGCACGCCCGAGCTGTGGCGCGCATCGAAGCGATCGCTTCGTGGAGCGAGATGTTGCGCGACACTCTCGCCGCGGCGGCAGGGTTGGAGCAAGCCATAGTCGCCACCGCAGAAACCGTGCCCGAGGCGATTCGCCCGGAGATTCACGAGCTGACGTTCCGCCTCGAACGCGGCGACCGGCTCGCTCGCAGCCTCCGGCACCTGGCCGACCAGCTCGCCGATCCGACGGCGGACTTGCTCATCAGTGCTCTCGTTCTGGCCTCCGAGAAGCAAGCTCGCCAGCTGGCCGAGCTGCTCGGCGAACTCGCGACCGAGACCCGTGAGCAGGTGTCCATGCGGCTGCGGGTCGAAGCCGGCCGCGCTCGCACCCGGACCAGCGTCCGGATGATCGTCGGCGTCACGATGGCATTCGCCACGGGGCTGACCGTGCTCAACCGCGGCTACCTCGCTCCCTTCGACTCCGCTCTCGGACAGATCGTGCTCGCCGTGGTCGGAGCGCTATTCACCTTGTCCTTCCTGTGGCTCGCACGCATGGCTCGTTACCAAACCCCAGACCGATTCCTGACCGGCCTAGACGCACTGCACAGCCACGACGGAGCAACGGCGTCTGCCGAGGAGGTGCAAGCATGATCACCGCGCTGGTAATCGGTGTTGGGTTCGGGCTGGGCATTTGGGCCATCTTCGTGTGGGCAGTGCCGCCGCGCCCCGGACTGGCCTCGCTACTGAGGCAACTTGATAACACGCCAGCGCCACCACCGATCACGCCGCAGGAACGGCCCGGATGGGCGGCCACGCTGGGGAAGCCGTTCGTCAGGCTGCTGACCGCACTCGGTCTGCCCAGCCCCAGCCTGCGCAGAGACCTCGCTATCACCGGTAAACCCGTTCCCTCCCACTTGGCCGACAAAGCAGCACTCGCGATCGCAGGACTGCTTCTGCCGACCCTCGTCTCGATCGCAGTAGCCCTGCTGGGTATGCCCTTGGCCTGGGAGGCATCGCTGATCGCGAGCCTGCTCGTAGCGTTCATGGGCTTTCTGCTGCCGGACATCACGGTTCGGCGCGATGCCGCCCGTCGTCGTGCTGACTTCCGTCTCGCGCTGAGCGCCTATCTCAACCTGATCCGGGTCACCCTCGCCGGAGGTGCTGGAGTGGAAGGCGCGCTCACCGATGCCGCCACAGTCGGACGTGGCCGCTCGTTCAACCAGATCCGACGTGCGCTGACCATCGCGAAGGTCACACGCGTTACTCCGTGGGCCACTCTTCGTGCGCTCGGCGATGAACTCGATGTCCGCGAACTCGCCGAGCTCTCCTCCTCGGTCAGCCTTGCGGGCACTGAGGGCGCCCGCGTCCGCGCGTCCCTGCAGGCGAAGGCTTCCGCTTTGCGGACACGGGAGCTCACCGATGCCGAAGGCGATGCTCAAGCCGCTACGGAACGGATGAGCTTGCCCGTGATCGTGCTGTTCATCGGGTTCTTGTTGTTCATCGGCTACCCGGCTGTGGCCGCAGTGCTAGGAGGATTCTGACTTATCTATCCACAGTGGACATTTCATGAGAGGAAAATGATGTTAACGCCCATTATTCTGTTGTGGACATTCACCAAGGAGCACGTGCGGCGCTTGCGCGAGGATGAAGGCGGATACACCACTGAAACCGTACTCGTCACTGCCGCGCTCGTCGCGCTGGCCTTGGTCGTGATCGCGCTGCTGGTGAAAGTGGTCACCGACAAGGCCAACAGCATCCACATGTGAACTCGACGATGGCTATCGATGGTTCCGGCTCTCCGGTCGCGACGACGCCTTCGACGCCGCGACTGGTGTCGCGCGCAGGCTTGCGTCGACTCATGGCGGACGAACGAGGCGCGGCCACGGCAGAACTCGTGCTCGCGACACCTTTATTGCTGCTGCTCATCATGTCGATCGCGCAGTTCGCGTTATGGATGCACGCGTCCCACGTCGCCCAGGCTGCCGCATCTCAAGCGCTGTCGGCCACACGCGTGCAAGGCGGTACCGCCGCGCGCGGACAGAACGCAGCCGATCAGATCCTTCAGCAGTTGGGCCGCGGCCCGCTGCGTGATCCGCACGTCACCGTAATCCGTAGCCCGGAGCGAGCGTCCGTGCACGTGGAAGGTGCCGTGATCCAAGTCCTTCCCTTCTTGACGCTGATGGCCGACGGCGACGCGGCTGGACCGGTCGAACGATTCCGCAGCGGAGCACAGCCGTGAGCGCTCAGAAGAACCGATATGGACAGTGGTGGCGTTCGCTACGCGACGACGAGCGAGGATCGGCCACTGCAGAACTGGTACTGCTTACTCCGGCTTTGATCATAATGCTGCTGTTCGTCGTCTTCTGCGGACGATTGGCAGACGCCAACCTTCGGCTCGAAGACGCCGCACATCAAGCAGCACGCGCCGCGTCTCTCGCCCGCAGCATGACAAACGCGCAGAACGACGCGCGCAACACCGCGTCCGCGGCCCTGGCCAACGCCGGAATCACCTGTCAGGGCCTGGCTGTCACCGTCAATACGGCGGGATTCCGGCCAGGTGCCGTTGCCAGCGTGGAAGTCAGGTGCACGGTGGGACTGTCGGACCTTGCACTTCTCGGCGTGCCGGGAAGTGTCCGGATTTCCGCGTCGTTCTCGTCCCCTGTGGACACATACCGTGGCGTCGCAGCGAACGCAGGGGGTTCCTGATGCTTGCCACATTGCCGGCGTGGCTGCGGCGACTGCGCGAGGACGAAGACGGACGAGTCACCGCGTTCGTCGTCGTGCTGGTTACGGCGGTCATCGCCTTCAGCGGCTTGGTGTTGGACGGCGGTCTGGCCCTGGCAAGCAAAATTCGAGCGATCGGTGAGGCCCAAGAAGCTGCCCGCGCCGGAGCGCAAGCCATCGATTTGTCTGCCTATCGCTCCAATGGCACCTTGCGCCTGGTTCCCGGCCAAGCAACCGCTCTGGCGCACCAGTACCTCGCCGCTACCGGCCACGGCGGCAGTGTGTCCGTCGCTGACAACACCGTCACAGTGACCGTCACCGTCAGCCAATCGACTCAACTGCTCGGGTTCGTGGGAATCGGCTCGATCACAGTCACAGGGATTGGACAGGCCCGGCCACAGCGAGGGATATCCGACACCTCCGGCTAGCCAGCGAATTCTGATGCGGTCGAAAGGAAACCTCCGATGAAACAACAGAACCAATGCGCTACGCCGACACCAGTGCGCGCGGCTACGTTCCCGGACGGACCCGACGCGATTCTGCTGAACCCCGATGTCGCGCCGTCGCGATGGCGTCGCGAGCGTATGTGTGCGGCACTGCGCCCGTGGGTGGTAGTCGGCGTGCTGGGCGGTATCGCGGGGACGGTCGTTGCGGTGACAGCGGAGGTGGGAGTCGCTGTGATCTGCGTTGGTGGCCTGGTCGTGGGGTTTAGTGCGATCGTCGGCTGGGAGCGCGCCGCAGGGCTGCTCGCCGAGCACGGACATCATGACGCATCGTCGTGCCGACTGGAAGTCCGGCGGGGAGAGTTTTTCGTCCGCCGACGCGATCTCATTGGCCTCGGTGCCGATACTGCGGTACGGGCACTGATCGCAGGCGTGGACGAACTCCACCGCAGCCCGGCTCGTGCTTGGCTCGGCCCCGCCGTTCCGCGCGAGGTGCACCGCATCGTCTGGCAGGCACTGGAATTGCTGGACCACACTCGTACGGCCCGGCGCGTGGCCGACGAACTCGCCGCCGACCCCGACTACGCGGCCAGCGAGCTGGCCGCCGATGCCCGTGCGGCGATCGCCGAGGTCGACGACGCCCTCGGCGAGGTCGCGCAGCATGTGGACTGCTGCATCGCGCTTGTCAGGGCCTGGGAAGGGAAACTCCGCCACGTCGAGCTGGCCGCCCGCGCAGAGGCTGCCCTCGCAGTGCTGCCCGGCCGTGGCGATGTCCGTCGGCTCCCGCAGGCGGCGGAAGCGTTGCCGCAGACAGTGTTCGCCTACATCACGGCCGCCCGCGACACGGTCGATGCCGGAGAGTTTCCATGGGAACAACCGGCATCGTTCTGGTCTAACAGCGTGGCGTCGCAGCGACTTGCTGCGGGCACGGCATCGGCCCAGGGCCGGTGAGCGCGTTGCTGGGGAGAGCCCAATGAGAGAAGGGCCCGCAGTGACCTGTCCTGGACCAGGAGCGCGCGACAGCAGCCCCTTGGTATCGACCGCCAGCGAGGTTGTCGACATGTCGTACTGGTCAAGCCAGGAAGTACGGCGCGTCAACGGAGAGGGGAGGAAAATGGCCACCAGCGAGGAGATCGAGCGCCGCGTCGTGGAAGCTGATTCTGCTCGTAGCGCAAGGCGTGCAGCCACAGCGAAACGGATCGGAGACCTGGCGCAGCGGCGAGCCGGCGTCGCCGACCAGCTGAACGAAATCGAAAGAGAACTCGGCGAAACCCTGGCCGCCGCCAACGACGTTATTGGCATCGATGAACTTGCGCAGTTCACTGATGTGCCGGCCGCGGATCTGGCTCAATGGTTCGATGGCCGGAAGCCATCCCGCGCCAAACGGAAGCGATCGACTGCCGGCGCGGCGGCTGCGAAGACAGGCACCGACCACCGGCCGGCTTCCACGAAGACGCCAGCGACCCGTCAAGAGGTGGCAGTACCTAGCGCCAGTTCGGTGGGCACGTCTGCAACGGTGACCTGACCTTCGCGCCGTCCTGACATCGCCCGCACCACCAAGGAATCGAGCACGTCATGACCGCAACATCAGACCTGGCGCAGCGGCAAACGGACCGATCGTTCAGCACTGGTCCTTGCTATTGGTCGCTCCTCGCCGCCGTAGCTCGGGTGCTCCGGCGTGTGATGCGCGCCCTGTTCGCGGTCGTCGTCCTGCTTGCTCTGATGGTCGGCCTGCCCGCAGCCTTGGTTCATTTCATCGGATGGCCATTGCCTGACCACATCCCTGCCTGGGACGAGATCCGGAGCATCCTGCTAACACCGATGTCACCACAGTTCCTGCTCGACGTCCTGGCCTGTGCGCTGTGGCCCTTGTGGGCCCGGTTCGCGTTCGACGTGCTGGCCGTAATCTTGCACACAGCGCACTCCACGCCCTGGCACCGTTCAGCGCACGACGTCCGCCATGGCCCGCTACGCACAGCAGCGGGCGTGCTCGTCGGAGCGATCGTGTTCTCCGTCCTCAGCAGTCGGACACCCACCTCGGTCACGCCGACCCAGGCTGCCACGACCGCGCTTTCCGCAGGCGGACACACGACAATCGCCACGGCGCTCCACCACGTCGAAACGTCGACGGAGGCGACCGTGGCCGAGGATGGGCCGGGGATCGTCACCGCTGCAGTGCACACTCGAGCCGCCACGGCGACCCCGCGGGGCCTGGAAACCGTGCGGTCACCTGAGCACGGGGTGCACGACAGCCTCTGGCGGGTCGCGCAACGTTGCCTCGGTGACGGCAATCGCTGGCCGGAGATCTGGAAGCTGAACCGAGGTACCACGCAGACCGACGGGACGGTATTCACCACACCGAGTCTCATCCGACCAGGTTGGCAACTACGGCTGCCCGTGCTGGCACCCAGCTCTCCCGCGTCGCCACCTGTCGTAGCACCCCCAGCTCCGTACGTCCCGCCACAGGCGTCTGGCCCCGACAAGCAACCCAACACGCAGGCGCCGTCAAAGCAACAATCGTCCGCTCCCGGGACCCCAGCCGAAGCCGTTCCTCCCACTGCGACAGCGAGTCCTGCCCTCGGCATCTCGCTGTCTACCGGTGCGTTCGTCGGCCTGGGTCTTGCCGCGCTCATCACCGTCGCAATGATCAGCGTGCGCCTGCGCCGCCGCAGCCGTTACCGGCCCGGCACCGTGGAAACCGACGATCCGGGCGTGGCCCCGGTCGTACGTGCTCTGCGGATCGCGCACGACTCCGTAAGGTTGCCCCACGACGAAGAGGCGACCTCTCCCGCCTCGCAGGATATGAGGCCGGCTGACCTCGATACGCGCGCCCGCGCCCAAGCCACCGCCCGCGCACTGCTGTCCACGCAAGAGACGACCGCGGTCGGCCTCCGCGAGGGACAGACCGTCGCGCTCGATCTCGCCCGCAGTAACGGTCTTGGGCTCATCGGCCCCGGTGCCTACGCCGCTGCACGTGCGCTGATCGTCGCCCTGCTCGCGCAGCCCGCGAACGACGGCCAAGGTGCCATCGTGGTCATTCCAGCCGCTGACGCCGAAGCTGTGCTCGGAACCGACCTATCGCGACGAGTGCCTGCGCGGCTCCGCATCGTCGACGACCTGCCGGCCGCTCTGTCAGTCTTGGAAGCAGAACTCCTGACACGCGTCCGTGACGAGGACGAAGCCGACCAGGAGCTTGCGCCGCGCACCTACGACAGCCCCGTGCATGCGGTGCTGGTCGCATCGCCAACGCCAGACACCGGCCGGCGAATGCAAGCCATCCTCGACAACGGCGCAGGTTTCGGCCTGGCTGGCGTGCTGCTCGGCCAATGGCACCCCGGCGGCACCGCCCGGGTCCGAGATGACGGCACGATCGGAGCGACCAGCCCGAGCCTGACCGATGCCCTGGCCGGCACCCGCTTATTCACCCTGCCCGGAACCGACACCGCTGAGCTGCTCGCGTTGCTCCATGCCGCAGAACCCGCTGGCTTCGACCAGCCCGCGACCAAGAGCACCTCAGTTTCCCAGACCGAAGACGATCCCCGGCGCAATGAACGAACTGCAGCTACTCGCGCGGCCAGCGCGGACAGCCGGGAGCACTGCACCAAGTATGAGTTCGTCACCGCGGAGTCACACGAACCCGCGCCCGAAACCCCGCCAGCGCGTGTCGTGATCGACGTTCCCTCCCCGGCCCGCACTGCCACGCACGAACTCACAGACCTTCAGCCCAAGGGCGAACCACAACCCGCGCCGCACGCAGTGAGCACAGCGCAGCAAGTCGAAACGTCGGAGGGCGGCGAGCGTGCCACGTCAGGGGGCGACGATCGCCTGATGCCGCGGACACCGGCCTCCGTCTCCGTCCAGCCGAGGGCTTGCGAGGCCGCGCCGCTGCGCCTGCAGGTGCTCGGCCGACTGCATTTGACTCGCACCGAACCGGATCCCACCGACCTCATCGAATCTCTCGCGCCGCGCCAGCGCGAGATCCTGGTCTATCTCGCGTTGCACCCCGAGGGCAGCCGTCGCGAAGTGCTCACCGCGGCACTCTGGCCTAACGCACCAGGCGACCGCCCCTACAACTCGTTCCATGCAACCCTTTCCCAGCTGCGTCGCGGACTGCGCACAGCCACACGGAACGAGATCGCCAACATCACCGTCAATGACGACGGGCACTACGCGCTCGACCGCTCCGTAGTCACGGTGGATCTCTGGCAACTGCTCGACGCGTTAGCGATACGTCGCCACGCAGCCACCGAGGGCGAGGCCCTCACGGCGCTGCGACGCGTGGCCGAGTTGTACAGGGGCGACCTTGCTGACAGCATTTCCGCAGACTGGATTGACGGTCCCCGCGAAGCACTCCGCAGGGACGTCCTCGATGCCCTCAGCGCTCTGATCCGCAGGATCGGCGACGGCGACCCCGATCAGACGCTCGTCTTGCTTGAACAGGCCCGAAATCTCGACCCCTACAACGAGGCCATCTACCGCGACCTCATGCGGACCCAGGCCCGGCTCGGACAGTACGACAGCATTCAGCGCACGCTGAGTCTCTTGACCACCTCGTTAGCGACGCTGGACCAGCACCCCGCCCGCGACACCGTCGGACTCGCCGACTCCCTCCTTCGGCTTCACAGCAGCCAGCTACGGGACCGGAAGGCGAGCTGAGCAGCAGATCCTGATCTAGTCCCGCGGCCAAACATTGGTTAGCCGGTCCTCGGCGCCACAGCGACGCCGCTGCACACGCTTAATCAGCTCGCTGTGCTTCTCCGCCCATCTGACCGGATCTTCCAGCCTCGAGAGCAGCTCTTCAGCGACTGCGTTGAGTACAACGCCACCGGCGGAAACAATCTGCGCCTACCCTGGGGTGCGACTGACATTTCTCGTGGTTGCGTGCGGGCTCGCGGTTTTGAAAGCCGACGAATCAGCGTAAGCTGCGAACGGGGTTGCCACCGCCTCTTATGTTCGACACTGTCGGAGCCGTTTACGTTAAGCCCCTCTCGGCTTGGCGTTCGGTAGGTTTCTACGCATGCTAGGCGAGATCGCGTAACTCATGTGAGCATGCAGTGCGTGCCGCGCTGGGGCGAACGTTGACTGCCTGTCCCACTTCCTCTCCGCCTTCTTCTCTGGTTTCTCTTCCGGGGTCTCGCTAGAGAAGAAGGGGGAGCTTCGTCACTTGTTGCAGGTTGGTCGCTCGATGCGCCTGCCACCGTGGCTCCAGACTTCGGTGCCGGCAGGCACATGAACAGTCGGCTTGGGTGGCGTGTTGGCCGTCTGATGCTCGCATTGCCTCCGTTCGCGCGTTCTGTTCTGTTGTGGGTAACTTTCCCTATATCATTAGGCTCCTTCATAGTTCTTCCTCTCATTTTTCTTCTTGGTCTTCAACTATCATGCGGCGGTTCCTGTCTATTTCTTGCGGTCAAGACAAAGTCTAACGATGCGAAAAACATGAGTCGCAGGCATTGACAACCACGTGGGCGGCGTAGTGGCAAGCGGCTCGAGTCGGAAACCGCGAGATTATTAAAAGAATTCTTGCAGACCGCCAAGGCCTGTCGCGGGCGCGGGTGCTGGGTGCCGCTGTGCGGGTGGCGGGCGCGGGTGCTGGGTGCCGCTGTGCGGGTCGCGGGCGCGGGTGCTGGGTGCCGCTGTGCGGGTCGCGGGCGCGGGTGCTGGGTGCCGCTGCGCGATCTTCTCTTCCTATGCGTCTTCCCAGCTCAAGGGCTTGGCCAGCCCTGAACAGCAAGGCCGACGCCGAAGGTAACGGCGAGATAACGGAACCCGGCTGAAGATTGAAAGTGTCTAGGCAGTGTGTCAACCTAGACATGTAGCCGAGACAGATTGAAGGGGATGAGGCAGAGAAGGGCGTGAGGACCGGGGCACGGCGTCCCGCGAGCGATCTCCTTCCTTTCTTTTCCTCAAAGGTTTGGTCTTTATGAAATATAAGACCCGCACAGCGCGGGCAGCGGCTTGGGCCGCGCGGACAGCAGCGAAACCGTGCAGGGCAGTAGTGGGGAACGACGCGTAGCCAAACGCGCATTTCTAGTCTGAGATGCGTAGTAACTGCGCTTGCAGCCCCGTTATGTGAATCCCTTGCTATAGAGCGGAGTAGCGCGCATAAAAGGCATGCCTGCCAGAGGTGTGTCCCCAAGATAACTACATGGTGGTCTAGCACCGACAAACGTCACAACGTGTGGGCGTCCGGATTGTGTAAAGCGGTTGCCGACATTGAACGGCCCTCTCAAGCGCGTCGCGCTTTTGCTGTTCATAGCACGCTATGTCTTACGGGCATGGTTCCCTGCGTTGTGCCCTAGACATAACGGCTTTCCCTTTTGGGGAGGTTCGGGGAATGCGCTACCGGTCGACCGGGCCCTATCGCTTGTGATTTCGCATCGCACGGACATAGAAGATGATCCCCTTTGCGCGAATCGCATCCGACGTGTCCACATTTCGGCCCGTACCAGTTCGCAACTGGCCTGAACCGCCAAACAACCTGCAACTACAACACCATTGGAGGTTCTGTCATGACGCGTAAAGACTTCAAAGAAATTGCTGATTCCGTACGCAGGGAAGTTGTCGTCGACGACGAACGAAAAGCGCTCGCCGACGCCTTGTGCGCGTACTTCAAATCGGTAAACCCCCGATTCGACCGAGACCGCTTCTTTGCCGCATGCGGTCTGTGACCCGCACTAATCCGCGCCCACTGGGAGTGTCAATCATGAACAACCCTGAAATTTCATTTTCCGAAGATGCGAATCTGTATTTCGGGCATAACTTTCGCTATGGGACATGGGACGGTGAAGACTGCGCCCGAGATAATGACTGGTCCGGATTCGGATTCGTGCTCGGATCGGGTGGTGATCCGCTGCCAATTCCCGGCGACTACCTCACCGGGCACCAGTGCGCCCACCTGGCGGACGTGTCCAACGGGCACGCGGCGGTGCGACTCATGGAGGAAGCGGCACCCGGGAAAGCGGCTGAGTGGAACGGCCTTCTTGCCTACGACTACGGCGATTCCACCGCATGTGAGGCAGCCGACCGTATCGGTGCCGCTCTCGCCGGATACCCGCTGCTCGACGACGAAGACCTGTCCGAGCGGGAATCCGAGAATGCCGCGCGCGTGCTGGTCGACTGCTACGACGTGCCCGAGGAAATCGCGGCGGAGGTCGTTTCGGCGCTGAGCGATGACGGACAGACCTTGTGCACCGACTGCCACGGCTGGAATATCGACCACATCATGTACGAGCTGGGATATCGGCAATGCGCCGAGTGTGGCAAGTGGCTCGAAAGCGCTTGTGATGAGCCACTGCACTACGACTGCGCCGAATGCTACGCGGAAGACAGTTGCGAATGCGTTTCGGTCATGGTCGACGGATATCGGCACGGCAATCACATCGTAACTATGTCGGACGTTCGCGAAACATTGCGTGGCTGCGAACGCTGTTACCCCGTTGTCCACCCCAACGGCAAATGAGCCTGACCGTGCGTGATCTTGCCGAATTGATGCAATCTCATTGTCGTAACTAGTCGCAACCGTGTTGTGGGGTTTCGGTGCCGCGCGCGTTCGCGTGCGGACGCCGTGACCGCGCAACGGTTTCCTTATCGCCTCCGATAACGAAAGTGGGTTAGTCATGTCCAAAGAAACCAGCGAATGGCTCAACAACAACGTGCTGATCGGGTTCACCGACAAGCGCGGGCAGGCGTGGCACTACCGGGCGTCCGCGCAGGGGAGCGAGCCGAACCATTACCCCGGCGCTATCCCGGTCGACGATGTGCAGCGCCGTCTGTTCCACTGGACCGCCGAACCGGAATCGGTGCTCGTCGCGGGCAAGTTCGGCCTTCGCCGCGTGCCCAACAAGCAAGCCATCGCCGCATCGGATACCGGCGACGTCCTCGGAATCTTCGCCGACGGATACACCGTGCACCAGTACCAGGAATGGCTGCTCGACAAGGTCGGCACGATCCTTGACGACGGACTGTCGATCGGTTCCGCGGGCCTGCTGCGCGACCGCCGGCAAGCATGGGTGAGCGTGGAAGTGCCCGAGAACATCACCACCCCGGAAGGTGTGGAGTTCCGGCCGAACCTGGTTGCCTGCACCAGCCACGACGGCAGCCTTGCGACCACCTACAAGCGGACCGTCACCAACGTGGTGTGCGACAACACGATGTCGGCCGGGCTGCGCGAGTACGGCCAACAGTTCAAGGTCAAGCACTCCAAGAACGGCAAGTTCCGCATTGTGGAGGCCCGCGACGCGCTCGCGATGGTCCACACCGTGGCCGAGGAGTTTGCCGCCGAGGTCAAGGCCCTCTGCGAAACGACCGTGACCGACCAGGCATGGCACGCCTTCCTGGACGCACATACACCGATGCCCGAGGAGAAAGGACGTGCCCGCACCACTGCGACGAACGAACGGGCCGCGCTCAACCGATTGTGGAACACCGACAACCGGGTCAGCCCGTGGCGCGGTACCGCGTGGGGAGTGGTGCAGGCCATCAACACCTACACCCATCACGAAGCGATCGTGCGCAACGCCTCCCGCGCCGAACGCAACATGTCCCGCGCGGTGGACGGAAAAGCCGACGCGCTCGACCAGGAAACCGTGACGACGCTCGGCAAGGTGCTGGCTTCGGTCTGAAAGGGACCGCCGCCGCTTCGGTGCCCGCGCGGCCACGCGCCGCGCGGGTGCCGTGGCCGCGAGATGGCCACAACCCGCGACCGAACGATTCCGACGCACATGAAACCCAGGCACAGGAAGGAAAACACACATGGACATGCAGGCATTCGCAGCAGCGATGGCGCAAGCGCTCGACGGGACGTGGACGGTCGAACCGGGCCACCACGGTTACGGCGACCGGTACCTCATCGGCCCAGATGGTGAAGAGCTTCACGTGTGCTACTCCGATTGGGAGAAGACACCACGGGTCAGGCTGTCCGCCAGCCTCCCGGCCACACTGGCGACAATCCGGCACTGCCATGGAAACCCGCTGCCATCACACGAAATCACGGTGTCCCCGGCCAAGACACCCGAAACGGTTGCCGCCGAGACTGCCCGGCGGCTGCTGCCCGGCTATCGGGTCACCCTCGCGGAAACCCGCGAGCTGAAACAACGACTCGATGACCAGGCCGCCGCGCGCGACCAGCTCGCGCACGCCATCGCGGCCCCGCTCGGCGCGACTGTCCAAACTCCCGGACCCAGCCCGCTCGGTCACGACCCGTAGGAAGCCATCGTGCGCTATCAGGGGCCGCTGGCCGGCACCGCCACGGTGCCCCGCAACGGCAGGCACGTGGCGTTCGCCTTTTCGGTCGCTTCGGACGACGCCGCCGAGGTCGCCGCGTTCCTCGCGACGTTCCCGCACACCGACCAGCCGGCCGAGCCCGAACCGGAGAGGACACCGACACCGACGGACTCGGAGACGCCGCACTTCAGTCGCAACCAGGTTTCTGCGGGTGCGACAACCTCGGCATGGGGATCTCCATTCCGGTGTCCCGGCCCAGCGTCTACCGGTGCAGCACGTGTCTGGACTGCATCAACGCGCTGGCCCCGCGCTGGACACCCGGTATGACCGACTGCGACGCCTACGACGCCCGTACCGACGCGATCGGCGAGATGGACGCGGACACCCTCCGCAGCGAGGCGGCACCGACCCTGGTGCGACTCACCGCCGCGCGTGACGCATACGCCCGGCTGGCCGACCTGATCGGCGCCACCGCTACACGAGGCCTCGTGAGCGCAATCGTCGACGCCGGAGACCGCGTCATCGACGTCATGGTCACCAACTGGTGGGCCGCGTACCGCTGGCCCGAACACCCCCGCGCCACCGTCCCGGAGCATGAGCGGTTCGCGTTCACCCACGCATGCCCGATCACGGTCAACGGACTCGGCATCGACACCGTCCGCCGCATAACCGAAGGGGACTGCGAGCGCTACACCGTCCGCGACCTCACCGGCAGCAGCATCCGGCCCGACCTTCCTGCCGCCGGCGAGGAACCCACCTACGACACCGCACGAGGCAGCGCGCGCATGGGTTGGGACCAGGGCCACTGACCCGCCCGGGATTCCGGCGGACTGAACAGGACGGCCCGCACCACAGGCGAAACGAAGTGAAGGAGGCACATCACCATGTCCTTGGGAACTCTGACCATCCACCACGACTACGAGTCTGGCACCACCGTCGAGGGAACCACCCGCAACAGTCCCGCGCACCTGGCGCTGAAGGCCCATCCGTCGTGGACCTGGTCTCGCTACTCCACAGCGTGGCTGCTGCGATCCTCTCGGCATCGCCAGTCCAAGCCGTACGCCCTCGCAGACATCGAGCGCGTGCTCACCGAGGCGGGCTACACGGTCGAGCGCGACATTGACGACACGATGCCCAGCGTCGAGCAGCAGGAGACCAATCTCGCCGACCGGATGGACGACCGGGTCGACCGGCTCACTGAGCGCTCTGGGAAGCACCAGACCAAGGCCGACGCCACGCGGGCGAAAGCCGACTACGTTTTCCACAACATCCCGATGGGTCAGCCGCTGCTGGTCGACCACTACAGCTACAAGGCTGACCGCAACCGTCGCGAGCGCGCGTGGAACAACCTCGGCAAATCCATCAAGCAGGGTGAGTACGCCGACGAGTTGGCGCGCCGAGCCGAGACCGCGTCGCACCACATGGGTGCCCGCCACAACCCTGGGATTGACCCGTTTTGACGGACAGGGTCGTTGAGGTG